>NZ_JBSVWQ010000006.1:0-82656 GCF_054071215.1 Pseudomonas sp. SDO5522_S412
TCAGTCAATGCATCTAGTGACTGTCACACCGCATTCGCGAGCAAGCCCGCTCCCACATTTGTTTGTGCAATGCCTGGCTATCAAAGCACGCAAAATATTTTCCAAATATATCTTGCGCACTAACTATTAGCGCGATACATTCACCTCGCCACTTACTTAGCGCGCAAACATTTAGCGCATATACTGACGAGGAAATCACCATGCAAGCTCTCTACACCGCAGTAGCCACCGCCACCGGCGGCCGTGATGGTCGTGCTGTTTCCAGCGACAACATCCTCGATGTAAAACTCTCCACGCCAAAAGAACTGGGCGGCGCGGGTGGCCAGGCCACCAACCCGGAACAACTGTTCGCCGCCGGTTACTCCGCCTGCTTCATCGGTGCCCTGAAATTCGTCGCCAGCCAGACCAAACGCAAAATCCCGGATGACGCTTCGATCACTGCCCACGTCGGCATCGGTCAAATCCCCGGCGGTTTCGGCCTGGACATCGACCTGCACGTCAGCTTGCCCGGCCTGGCCCAGGACGACGCGCAAAGCCTGGTCGACGCTGCGCACCAGGTCTGCCCTTACTCCAACGCCACCCGTGGCAACGTCGATGTACGCCTGCACGTAACCGTCTGACCCACGCGGTTTTTTGGAGAAGAACATGAACACATTTGGCAAAGTACTCACCGGCACCCTGCTCGCCTTCTCGATCACCAATGCCTTTGCGGCCGGCGGTGACGTGGAGCACAACACCCAGGCGTTTCTCGATGTACTGAACGCCGGCACCGGCAAACCGATGGAGCAACTGACGCCCAGGGAAGCCCGTGCGGTGCTGACAGGTGCACAGTCAGGCGTGAAACTGACGCTGCCCAAGGCCGACGTGAGCCAGAAGACCATTCAGGTCGATGGCCAGCCGCTGAGCCTGACCATCGTGCGTCCGGCCGGGGTCAAGGGCACATTGCCAGTGTTCATGTTCTTCCACGGCGGTGGCTGGGTACTCGGGGATTTCCCGACCCACGAGCGTCTGGTACGTGACCTGGTGGTGGGGTCGGGAGCGGCGGCGGTGTTCGTCAACTACACGCCATCACCTGAAGCGCACTACCCGGTGGCGATCAACCAGGCGTACGGGGCAACCAAGTGGGTGGCCGAACACGGCAGCGAGATCAACGTTGATGGCAAACGCCTGGCCGTCGCCGGCAACAGCGTCGGCGGCAACATGGCAGCGGTGGTCAGCCTGATGGCCAAGGACAAGGGCACTCCGTCAATCAAGTTCCAACTGCTGTTGTGGCCGGTGACCGACGCCAACTTCGACACCGGGTCCTACAACCAGTTTGCCGAAGGCCACTTCCTGACCCGCAACATGATGAAGTGGTTCTGGGACAACTACACCACCGACACCAACCAGCGCGCCGAGATCTATGCGTCGCCCCTGCGGGCAAGCACCGCGCAGCTCAAGGGTTTGCCACCTGCGTTGATTCAGACCGCAGGCTCGGACGTGCTGCGTGACGAAGGCGAAGCCTATGCCCGCAAGCTGGATGAAGCCGGTGTACCGGTGACCGCCGTGCGCTACAACGGCATGATCCATGACTACGGTTTGCTGAATGTCGTCAGCCAGGTACCGGAGGTTCGTTCGGCGCTGCTGCAGGCGTCCGAGGAGCTGAAGCAACACCTGAAGTAAAAACCGGCACCCACAAAAAAGCCCGACGCATGGTCGGGCTTTTTTTATCGTACCGGTGGCGCAAGAATTACTTCTTGGCGCGACCTTTGTACGAACCACCTTCACGGGTGTCGATCTCGATCAGGTCGTCGATTTCGATGAAATCGGCTACTTGCAGTTCGGTACCGTTAGCCAGCTTGGCAGGCTTCATCACCTTGCCCGAGGTGTCGCCGCGAGCGGAACCTTCGGTGTAGGCAACCTTACGCACGATAGTGGTCGGCAGCTCTACGGAAACCAGACGGTCTTCGAAGAAGATAGCTTCGCAGACGTCTTCCATGCCTTCTTCCACGAACGGCAGAACGGCTTCGATGTCTTCAGCGTTCAGCTCGTACATGGTGTAGTCGGTGGTGTCCATGAACGTGTAGGTGTCGCCGCTGATGAAGGACAGGGTCGCTTCTTTGCGGTCGAGGATCACGTCGTCCAGTTTGTCATCGGCGCTGTAGACGATCTCGGTCTTGTAACCGGTCAGCAGGTTCTTCAGCTTGGTCTTCATGATTGCGCTGTTACGACCAGACTTGGTGAACTCAGCTTTCTGAACCAGCCAAGGGTCGTTTTCGAGACGGATCACTGTACCGGGTTTCAGTTCTTTACCAGTTTTCATTGCGAATATCCGAAATTTGGATGGGATTTACAAAAATCAAGGTCGCGTATCATATCCAATTTACATAAAACTGTACCAGCGCCGTCGCAAGATCGGTCCGCGAGCCTTGTTCCAGAGCCCATTTCTCGGCGTTCGCGGTCACTTCCGGCCAGTGTTCCAGCAGCATTTTCCAGCAAAGTGCCATATCGCCATCAGCGTTCCAGGCCTGCCAAAGGCCGACCAACGCGACTTTCGCAGCCGGAGACAGACCTTCGGTATACAACTCAAGGAACGCATCGAGCTTGTCCAGGTGAATGTCTTCGTCCTGGCGATAGATATGCCACAACAGTGGCCGCCCGGCCCATTGCGCCCGCACGAACGAGTCTTCGCCGCGCACGGCGTTGAAGTCGCAGCACCACAACAGCCGGTCGTATTGCTCCTGGCGCACAAACGGCAGCACTTGCACGGTCAACCCGTCGCGCCGGTGCACATCACCTACTTCCAATGACTCGCCCCCCAGCCAGCCCTGCACATCTCCGAGGATCCGCCCTTCCGGCACCAGCAGATGAGTGGCGCGCCCATCGGCCGCCAGCACGTCGAGCCAACTGGCCAGCCCGGCGTTTTCATAGGCGAACAACGACATCATCCGCGCACCGTCCACCGGGAAAACCCCAAGCGCCTGCAGAAACTGCTGCCGGGCGGCGGCGTCTTGCTGGAAGGCATCGCGCTGTTCCAGCAGCCCCGCCTCACGCAATAAGCCGCCGGTGCCGGGACGGAATCCGGGAAAGAAGAAGTACTTTTGCACGCCCTTGAATTTCACCGAGGGCAAACCGTGGCAGCCGACCACCCAGTCTTCGGCGCTCAGGTAATCCAGGTTCATCCACAGCGGCGTGCGGTCGCGTGCGGCCATCGCCTCCATGTAGTCAGGCGGCAATTGACAGGCGAACGCAGCGATCACCACGTCTGCCGCGTCGGTCGCCGGCCAGTCGGAGGGCCAGTAGCGCACGTCGACGCCCTCTTGCCATTGCTGGTGCACCTGCACATCAATCTCGGGGCACATGCGTTCGAACGCCCGCAGGTCATCGACCCACAAGCGCACCGCACACCCTTGTTCCGCCACCAATTGCCGGGCCAGGCGCCAGGTCACGCCGATGTCGCCGTAGTTATCGACGACGCTGCAAAAAATATCCCAGCGGGCTTTCATTCCGGGCTCCAACGCTCAAAGGCTCGATTGTCCGTATAAATGCCTCGATACAGAAGGGTTGATCGCGATTATTCTGCGCGCGGCTGTGGGACAATCGGCGCCATGCCGCACGTGCCTGCCAGGAGGCCACCATGTCTGATCGTTCGTTCTCGCTGTTCAAGCTCAGTATCGCCGTGGCCTTCGGCCTGTGGCTGGGGTTTATCGCCATTGTGCTGAGCGTGTGGCTGGCTTCCCGCTACCTGCCCGAGCAAACCGTGGCGCCGGTGGCCCGAGTGGTGCAGCAACTGGGCAAGCCGGAGGTGGTTGCACCGGAGCCGCCGAACCGGATGTTCGAGCAGTACCAGGAGAACCTGCGCAAGCAGGAGCAACAGCAAACCCTGGACCAGGCCCGCAACAACCCGCGCAACCTGTCCAACCCCAAATGCCAGTTCTGGCTGCAACAGGACCAGAACGCCCCCAACGACAAGAGCCGGGCCAACGTCCTGCAATTTTGCGATTGATCACGAAAGCCGCCCATGAATAAACACGCCGTTCACCAGTTGGTTTTGGACAAGCTCGCGGTCGATCTCGATATCGCCCAGCGCGCCGCGCAAACCGCGTACGAAACCGCGACCCACGAAGAAAACATCGCCGAGAACAAGTACGACACCCTGGGCCTGGAGGCTTCTTACCTGGCAGCCGGCCAGGCCCGACGCGTCGAGGAGATCCGGCAGGCGCTGACGCTCTGCCAGAACATGCAGCTGCGGGCCTACGATGACCAGCGCGGCATCGAAGTGGGCGCATTACTGGGGTTGGCAGATGAAAACGATCGCCAGCAGTGGCTATTCCTGGCGCCGGACGGCGCAGGCTTGAAGGTCGATGTGGTGGGGCAACCGGTGACCGTCATCACCCCACGCTCGCCCCTGGGCAAAAGCCTGTTGGGCAAGTTCGAAGGGGATGAGGTGGAGATTCTGGTGGGGGGCGCTCGGCAACAGTTTGCTGTTACCGAGGTGAAGTGAGCCGATCAGTGAACCGGTAGTTCAACGCCGTCGAACAGCTCTTCCAGTTCCTGCTTGTTGTGGCACTGGATGGCCTTGGCCATCACTTCGCGCGTCAGGTGCGGCGCGAACTTTTCGATGAAGTCGCACATGAAACCACGCAGGAAGGTGCCACGACGGAAACCGATCTTGGTCACGCTGGACTCGAACAGCTCGCTGGCATCGAGCACCACCAGGTCGTTGTCGAGCTTGGTGTCGACCGCCATCTTGGCGACGATACCGACACCCAGGCCCAGGCGCACATAAGTCTTGATGACGTCGGCGTCAGCCGCGGTGAACACCACTTTCGGCGTCAGGCCGCGATGGCTGAAGGCTTCGTCGAGTTTCGAACGGCCGGTGAAACCGAACACATAAGTCACGATCGGGTATTCAGCCAGGGCTTCCAGGGTCAGCTTCGGCAGCTTGGCCAATGGGTGGCCTTGTGGGACCACGACGCAACGGTTCCAGCGGTAGCACGGCATCATCACCAGGTCGCCGAACAATTCCAGCGCTTCGGTGGCAATCGCGAAATCGACGGTGCCGTCGGCGGCCATCTCGGCGATCTGCATCGGCGAGCCCTGGTGCATGTGCAAGGCCACGTCCGGGTACTGCTTGATAAAGCTGCTGATCACCGGCGGCAGCGCATAACGCGCCTGGGTGTGGGTGGTGGCGATCGACAGGGTGCCCTTTTTCTCGTTGGAGAATTCCTGGGCGATCTGCTTGATGCTTTCGACCTTGCGCAGGATCTCGCCGGCGGTGGTGATGATGCGCTCACCGGCCGGGGTGACACGGGTCAGGTGCTTGCCGCTGCGTGCGAACACTTCAACGCCCAACTCATCTTCGAGCAGGCGGATCTGCTTGCTGATACCGGGTTGCGAGGTGTAAAGGCTTTGAGCAGTAGCGGAAACGTTGAGGTCGTGGTGCGCCACTTCCCAGATGTAGCGCAGTTGTTGAAGCTTCATATGTGTCCCTCAAAGCGGATAGACGCCACGGGTATCAGCGACGGTATATAACTATATTAAAGGTTAGACGGATAAATCTAGAACTTTTTATCGTTTTCTACCAATCACACGTCGTCGCTGCGTCGACGCTGCAACAGCGGTACCAGGTACACCGGCACCTGGGACAGCTGCAGCACCCGTGCGGCGGTTCTCCCCAGGGGTGTTGCCACCCCGACCGCCTGGCTGTGACTACCTACGATCAACAAATCCACAGAGAGTTTCTGCGACTGGTCGAGAATCACTTCACAAGGATCACCCTGGATCACCCGCACCGAACGGATCAACTTGAGGTCCTGCTCCCCGTCCCCCAGCTCCTCGCGAAAACTGTCGAGCACCCGTTGTTCGATGGTCGCCATCACCGTCGTCAGGCCCTGGCTTTGCCATTCACTCAAGGCCTTCTCATCAAGGTAGCTCTGCAACACCGATTCGGCGAACAGCCCGATGGGCTCGACCACGTGAATCACATACAGATCAGCCTTGAACGTTCGCGCCAGCGCCAGGGCATGTTGCATCACATAGGGGGCATACAGACCGAGGTCAGTGGCGTACAGCATCGAACGAATCATAGAACCTCCTGGGCAGCCAGGATGGCGGGGATTGATTCAGCTTAGCAGCGCCTTTGGCAGTGCTCAGCCCTCGGTCTGAATTTTCAACTCGTTACTGATGCCATGGGGGACGTGACCGGTAGCCACGAACTCCCGGGCCTTCTCGCAATGCCCTTCCTGGTCATCGAAAAACACATCGGCGGCGAAGGCTTCGAGGAACGCCGACTTCTCCAGGCCACCAAGAAACAGCGACTCGTCGAGACGGATATCCCACTCGCGCAGCGTGCGAATCACCCGCTCGTGGGAAGGCGCCGAACGGGCGGTCACCAGCGCAGTGCGGATGGGGCAGGACTCGTCGGGGAACTCGCGCTGCAACAGGTTGAGTGCCGCCAGGAAGCCCTTGAATGGGCCGCCGCGCAACGGCTCGCGGGCGGATTCGCGCTCGCTGGCCTGGAAGGCTTCAAGGCCGCCCGACTGATAAACGCGCTCGGACTCGTCGGAAAACAGCACCGCGTCGCCATCGAAGGCGATCCGCAATTCAGCACTGGAGGCCCGACCTGCGCCGCCCGACAGAATCGTCGCTGCGGCAAACCCGGCATCCAGGGCGCTGCGCACATCCTCGGCATGGGTGGACAGAAACAGGTGGCAGCCAAACGCCGCCAGATAAGGATAAGGGCTGCGCCCGCCGACAAACGCCGCGCGGGAGATGTCGAGCCCGTAATGCTGGATCGAATTGAATACACGCAAGCCGGTGTCGGCACTGTTGCGCGACACCAGCACCACCTCGACCCGGGCGCGGCCGAGGCTGGCGTTGAGGCTCAGGAGTTTCTTCACCAGCGGGAAGGCGTCACCGGGCTCGAGGGTTTCTTCCTCGTGGTCGATCTGGTACTTGCGGTACGCCTCGACGCCTTGGGCCAGGTAGACCTTGTGGCTCTCGCTCAGGTCGAACAGCGCTCGCGAGGAAATCGCCAGCACCAGTTTGTCGCCCAATCCCTTCGCCATGGTGTTCCCCCCAATCAGCGGTTATGCCGATCCATAAAACTCAAGGCCTGATACAGCGCCTGCATGCGTGGCAATTCACAACCCGCCGCGTTGGCCGCGGCCAAGGGGCGCGCGTAGATCGCCGCCAGTTCCAGCGGGCGCTTGTGCACGTAATCGTGATACATGCTGGGCAAGTAGTCATCCATGCTCTCGGTCATGGTGAACATCTGCCCGGCGTAACTGGCGGGAATCTCATGCCCGCAGGCGTGGGCGCCCTGCACCACTTCGGCCATCAGCGCCTGGATCAGTTCGCGGCTGGACTCATCCGCCATCATCGCCGTGGTGCCCGTGCCGAACAATACCGAGAGGCCGTTGTAAGGCACGTTCCACACCAGTTTATGCCAGCGCGCCTGGTGCACATTGGCCATGGCCTGGGAATCGATACCGGCCTGGTGAAACAGCGCGGCGCCTTCTTCGACGATGGCTTGCCGACCGCTGTCATCGTTGGCCGCGGGGCCACTGTGGTAACCCAGGTTGACCCGGCCCAGCGCCTGATGCTCGACGATCCCGGGACCGGAACGGTGCACGCCGATGTAGCACAGGCCACCCAGCAGGTGCAGCGACGGCGGCAGGTGTTCACGCAGGCTGTCCTCTACGTCGAGGCCATTTTGCAACAGGATTATCCTGGCGTCCGGGGCGGCAACTTGAGCGATGGTCGGGGCCAGTTCGACATTCCCGGTCGATTTGGTGCCCACCAGCAGCCAGTCGCACGGCGGCATGTCGGCGGCGCGGGCATAAGCCTGTACCGGGTGAAGGTGCACGGTTCCGTGGATCGTGCTGTTGAGTTGCAGGCCGCGCTCGCTGACCGCCGCGTACTCGCTGCGCAGCAGGAAATGCACATCGAAGCCGGCGCGCGCGAGCATCACACCGTAGTAGCCACCAATGGCCCCGGTGCCGATGATCCCGATCCGTGGCGACTGTTTTGTTACTTCGGTCATGGCAACTCCTCTGGTATTCGTTTGAGCGCCTGCTGCACACCTTGAGTCAGGTCGCTGGCGGTCAGACGCGTCAGTGACGCTAATATTCCATGGAATTTCCCGTTACACACCACAAACAACGCCGGCAGGTGAAAGATCTCGTAGCGCTCCACTGCCCCGCCATTGTGACCCGCATCCACCCAGCACACCCGGTCCACCGGCAAGTCCCAACCCGGCAGTTGCTGGTGCAGGAAGCGGCAACGCGAGCAGCCGTCACCGGTAAACACCACCAGGGACGTGCCGGGAAGCCCCAGTAATTGCTGGTCGATATCCAGGTCGGTAAGTTGCAGTTCTTTCACTATACTGCTGCCACCGCCGTCAACTGGACGGTGCTCGGAGTCCGTGTGCATGGGTCGTTTCTTTCCTCACCCTGATGATGTCGCTGTCGAAATAACCCAACGCCCCATTTCCGGCATTTCCCGCCAACGGCTGCACACTATCGGCCTGGGCGGCGTCGCATGCAATTGCCCGCGCGCCTGGCGCCAGGGCGCGGCCATCGAGTTGCACATCCCCTCACTGGGCCAGACGGCCCGCTATCCGGGCTATGTGGCATGGTGCCGCAAGGCCGAAAACGGCTACCGCGTCGACATTGCCTTTACCGATGAGCAGGCCTTGTTCGGTGCGCGGATGGGTGAGCAAGTGTGCCAGATCGAACGGTACTGCCGCCTCCACGAAGGCGTCGAGCCCACACCCGGGCAGAGCGAAGCGCTGGCCCGGGAATGGGTCACGCGCCATGCCGGCGAGTTCTCCCATGAGGCTTTTGTGCTGCCAGCGCTGGATTAAAGCGGACGTTGCCCATTGTCTCGCAGCCTTGTAACGCGCTAAGGTTCCGCTCCCCGCTGCACTTAAATCATGCTGTGCTCCGCCGCACGGGGATCGCTGGCGGCCGGCACCCGTGACCCTGACGAGTAACACGATGGCTGATTTACCGATCAACGACCTTAACGTCGAATCCAACGAGACCCTGATCACGCCCGATCAGCTCAAGCGCGAAATCCCCCTGAGCGACGCTGCCCTGCAGACCGTCACCAAGGGCCGCGAAGTCATCCGTGAGATTCTCGACGGCACCGACCACCGCCTGTTCGTGGTCATCGGGCCGTGCTCGATCCATGACCTCAAGGCTGCCCACGAATACGCCGAGCGCCTGAAGGTGCTGGCGGCGGAAGTGTCCGACACCTTGTACCTGGTGATGCGTGTCTATTTCGAGAAGCCGCGTACCACCGTCGGCTGGAAAGGCTTGATCAACGACCCGTACCTGGACGACTCGTTCAAGATCCAGGATGGCCTGCACATCGGTCGTCAATTGCTGCTGGACCTGGCGGAAATGGGCCTGCCGACGGCAACCGAAGCCCTGGACCCGATTTCCCCGCAGTACCTGCAAGACCTGATCAGCTGGTCGGCAATTGGTGCACGCACCACCGAATCCCAGACTCACCGCGAAATGGCTTCCGGCCTGTCCTCGGCCGTGGGTTTCAAGAACGGTACCGATGGCGGCCTGACCGTGGCGATCAACGCCCTGCAGTCGGTCTCCAGCCCGCACCGCTTCCTGGGCATCAACCAGGAAGGTGGCGTGTCCATCGTCACCACCAAGGGCAACGCCTACGGTCACGTGGTACTGCGTGGCGGCAATGGCAAGCCCAACTATGATTCGGTCAGCGTGGCCCTGTGCGAACAGGCGCTGAACAAGGCGAAGATCAAGCCGAACATCATGGTCGATTGCAGCCACGCCAACTCCAACAAGGACCCGGCCCTGCAACCGCTGGTGATGGAGAACGTGGCCAACCAGATTCTGGAAGGCAACCAGTCGATCATCGGCCTGATGGTCGAAAGCCACCTGAACTGGGGCTGCCAGGCGATTCCAAAGGACCTGGCCGACCTGCAATACGGCGTGTCGATCACCGATGCGTGCATCGACTGGTCTGCCACCGAAACCACCTTGCGCAGCATGCACGCCAAGCTCAAGGACGTGTTGCCCAAGCGCCAGCGCGGCTGAGCACAGACTGCGGACACAAAAACGCCGGGCTAAACCCGGCGTTTTTTTTGATCGTTCCCCCGCCCTGCGTGGGAATGCATCCTGGGATGCCCTGCATCCCGCCCTACTCAATGCTCAAAGCTTCGCGGCATGGCGCTGGTGGCGCTCCATGTAGCGCTCAACGTAGGAGCAGGACGGGATCACCGTATAACCTGCCTCTTCGGCGAACTTCAACGCTTCCTCGGTCAGCGCGGCAGCAATGCCACGGCCGCGCAATGCGTTGGGCACGAAGGTGCGATAGATATCCAGGGTCTGCTTCCCGAGATCCATATAGGTCAGATAGGCACGATGACCGTCCACATTGGTCTCGAACTGATGACCAGCCTGGTCATGGTGGATGGACAACGCCTCGCTCATCACTACTCCTCGCGGGTCTTGGTTTCTGACCCCTACCTTACCGATGTTTTTCCGGCGAAGGAACATCTACGCCACCCGGTGCCGGTTTCGACAACGAGAAAAGCGGCCAGTGCCTTGCACTAGCGCTCACAACCAGCACAGGGAAATAGTAGGCGCCAATCGCACAATTGCTCAAGACGCGCTCGTCTTCCGTTGCGCTGGCGGACATAGAAAGGGCCAATCGAGATTCCTTACGTCGATGGCCTGAACATTGCCGGCAGTTGAAGCTTGAGACGAACACGCGCTCTTAAAGTCACCTCAACATGCACAAAAGATACCGAATGGCGAAAAGACAATCTGAACAATAGTGTCAGGGACGATATATAAAATGACTTATGTTTACATGGCTTAACACATGCCAGCCGGCCCTTTCAGGCTGGATCCAATCCTCGGCCGAGTGCAAAAATCTGCATATTTTTTATACAGACTCTCGAAAGATTAGCCAAAATAGATTGGACGCGAGAATTTTTTTTGCTTCTTGCGCTACGTCAGTTTACTTACTACAAGTAATGGGTAGTATGTACGCCGGCTATTAGCTCACTCTGAGAAAGTAGCCATTTAATAGAAAGTCCTTGAAGGGGAACACGATGAACAACGTTCTGAAATTCTCTGCTCTGGCTCTGGCCGCAGTTCTGGCTACCGGTTGCAGCAGCGTCTCCAAAGAAACCGAAGCTCGTCTGACTGCAACTGAAGACGCAGCAGCACGCTCCCAGGCTCGTGCAGACGAAGCCTACCGTAAAGCTGATGAAGCTCTGGCTGCTGCTCAAAAAGCACAACAGACTGCTGACGAAGCTAACGAGCGCGCTCTGCGCATGCTTGAAAAAGCAAGCCGCAAGTAATAATCCTCCGGGGTTGTTATCAAGCCGATCCATTCTTGGATCGGCTTTTTTTTGCCTGTGATTTGGCTGGATTCCAGACAATAAAAACCCGTCACCGCGCGAGGCGATAACGGGTTATGGATCGTGCAGGCTTACTGCTGCAGATCGACCGGCGTACTCGACACCATCGGCGCCCCGCCGGGTACACCGATTTCCGTCGGCAAACCGTCTTCAGCCGCAACCACGTCACGCACCTGGTCCCAGTTGACCCGCAGGTTGCTGGACAGGTCTTCACGCTTGAGCAAGGCGTTGATGACGGCGGTGTGCTTGTCGACGACCGATGGGGTGCCATCGTCGTTCAGCGGCGTATGGGCTTCCAGGTAGACCTTGCCCCCGGCCGCGCCGAACTTGTAGGCGTCGTTGATAATCCGCACCGACGTGCCCACCGGCACCATGTCGGCCATTTCCAGCACGTTGTTGTTGAACATGCGGAAGCAACCGTGGCTGGTACGGGTACCGATGCCGAACTTCATGTTGGAACCGTGGATCAGGTAGCCCGGCGTGCCGAGGGTGAACTTGAACGGCCCCAGCGGGTTGTCCGGGCCCGCCGGCACGACGTTGGGCAACGGGTCGCCATTGGCGGCGTGTTCTGCCTTGATCGAGGCTGGCGGGGTCCAGGTCGGGTTCGGGATCTTGCCCGTGATGGTGGTGTGGGCCACTGGCGAGCCCCAGCCTTCACGGCCAATCCCCAACGGGAACGTGTACACCACGTTCTGGCCCTTGGGGTAGTAGTAGAGCCGGTATTCCGCCAGGTTGATCACAATGCCTTCACGCGGGCCGGGCGGCAGGATGAAGCGCGTCGGCAACACGATCTCGGTACCCGCTCCCGGCAGCCAGGCATCCACGCCCGGGTTGGCCGCGACCATCTCCGAATAACCCAGGTCGTAGGTGGTGCCGAGGTCCGCGAAGGTATCTTCGTACTTGGCCTTGATCACCTGGACCTGGCCAACGATATCTTCACCCGGTGGCGGCAAAGGCAACTGCAAGGCTGCAGCAGGACCGGCCGCGCAGAGCGCAGCGAGAGACAGGCAGCAGGTGACGGCGGAAAGGCGCGACAACATCCGGGAATTCCTTCGCAGATCGACGGGTAGTAGAAAATGGATTGTACACGGCTGCCCGGCGGGCACCCATATTCAAAGCTCGAAGCGCAGCTCTGGCCAGATCGGCGGTGTGCCGCGTTTTTGCGACTCGAGGATCGCCCGGCACAGGGGGCACAAACGCTGGTCCTGGAAGATCGAGCGATCCACCGATGACCAGCGCGGCTGGGCAGGCAACAACGTGCCGCAGAGGGTGCGGTCGATGGACCCGCCCAACTCCAATTGACGCGTCACCAGATGCACCCGGACTTCCTGGCAGGCGAACAGATCCAGCTGTTCGTCAGGCTCGATCAGTTGGTAGGCAAACAGTGACCAGGCAGGACGCGACATCGGGGGCTCCAAATCGGGGGGGCGCCACCTTAGCCGAAAGACCGCTGCTAGAAAAGCGTCATAGCAGTGGTTTTAGCGTTGGCCAGACATTTTCCAGCAACTTGCCCTGCGCGCCAACCGCCGGGTGCAATTGGTCAGCCTGCATCAGCTCTGGATGACCACCGACGCCTTCAAGGAAAAACGGCACCAGCGGGACGCTTTTTTCCTTGGCCAGGGCCGGGTAGACATTAGCAAACGCGGTGGTGTATTTCGGCCCGTAATTAGGCGGCAACTGCATGCCCAGCAGCAGCACCTTGGCACCGCTGGCCTTGGACTGTTCAATCATCGATGCAAGATTTTGTTTCAATTGCTCGGGTGGCTGCCCACGCAGGCCGTCATTGCCGCCCAGCTCGATGATCACCAGGTCCGGCTTATGCTCTGCAAGCGCCGCCGGCAGCCGTGCCAGGCCCCCGGCACTGGTGTCGCCGCTGATAGAGGCGTTGACCACTTTATCGTCGAAACCTTCGCTCTTGAGCCGTTGTCCCAACAACGCTACCCACCCTTTGCTGGTATCCAGCCCGAAACCGGCACTGATACTATCGCCAACGATCAGGACTGTACCCGCCGCTGCGTTCTGGGCCATGCACATCAAGGCCAGGCCAGCACTCAAAAACCACATTCGCATTGGATTCTCCATGGGCGCAAGCATTCTCACCGCGCGAAACCTTAGCAAAGTGGTTCCCAGCGCGGAAGGTGAACTGACTATCCTGCACGAACTGAGCCTGGAACTGAACAAGGGCGATAGCCTGGCTATCGTCGGCGCCTCCGGTTCCGGCAAATCCACCCTCCTCGGCCTGCTGGCCGGCCTCGACCTGCCCAGCAGTGGCGAAGTCACCCTCGCCGGCCAGGCCCTGAGTACCCTCGACGAAGACCAGCGTGCACGCATCCGCGCCGAGCACGTGGGGTTTGTGTTCCAGTCCTTCCAGTTGCTCGACAGCCTCAACGCGCTGGAAAACGTGATGCTGCCCCTGGAGCTGGACGGTCGCAAGGACGCCCGCGAGCGCGCCAAACACCTGCTGGAGCGTGTCGGCCTGGGCCAGCGTCTCACCCACTCGCCGCGCCAACTCTCGGGGGGTGAGCAGCAACGGGTAGCGATTGCCCGGGCGTTTGCTGCCGAACCGGACGTGCTGTTTGCCGATGAACCCACCGGCAACCTCGACAGCCATACCGGCGAGCGCATCAGCGACCTGCTGTTCGAACTCAACAAAGAGAGCGGCACGACCCTGGTGCTGGTGACCCATGACGAGCGCCTGGCCCACCGTTGCCGTCGCCTGATCCGTCTTGAAGCCGGCCTGATGGTCGCGCCCCTGGAGCCTTGATGGCACGCTTGCCCTTGTTGCGCCTGTTCAGCCTTGCCCTTCGCCAGTTGCTGCGCGATGCCCGCGCCGGCGAACTGCGTGTGCTGTTCTTCGCCCTGCTGGTGGCCGTGGCCGCCAGCACCGCCATCGGTTACTTCGGTGCCCGCCTGAACGGCGCGATGATGTTGCGCGCCACCGAGTTCCTGGCGGCCGACCTGGTGCTGGAAGGCAGTTCACCCGCCCGCACCGAGCAAATCCAGAGTGGCACCGAGCTGGGCCTGCAGCACGCCAGGGTGGTGGAATTCTCCAGCGTGATTGCCACTGACGCTGGCATCCAGCTGTCCAGCATCAAGGCGGTCAACGAGGCGTATCCGTTGCGCGGCGAGCTGAAGAGCGCCGCCGAACCCTTCGCCGAAGAAACTGCCGGAGGTGGCCCCAAACCCGGTGAAGCCTGGGTGGAAGCACGGCTGTTGACGGCACTGAACCTGAAAATCGGCGACAGCATCGACGTCGGCATGAAGACCCTGCGCCTTTCGCGCGTGCTGACCTATGAGCCGGATCGCGCCGGCAACTTCTATAGCCTGACGCCCAGGGTGATGATCAACCTGGCCGACCTTGACGCCACCGGTGTGGTGCAGCCCGGCAGTCGCGTGAGTTATCGCGACCTGTGGCGCGCGCCACAAGGCGGCACCGTGCTGCAAACCTATCGCGACCTGGTCAAGCCCGGCCTGGCTGCCAACCAGCGGCTGCAGGATGCGCGCGACGGCAACCAGCAGATCGGCGGCGCGCTGGGCAAGGCCGAACGTTACTTGAACATGGCCAGCCTGGTGGCGGTGCTGCTCTCCGGCGTGGCCGTGGCGCTCTCGGCCAATCGCTTCGCCAGCCGACGCTTTGATGCCAGCGCCTTGCTGCGCTGCCTCGGGTTGTCGCGACGCGAAACCATGTTGCTGTTCAGCCTGCAATTGGCCGTGCTGGGGTTGCTGGCCAGCCTGACCGGCGCCCTGCTCGGCTGGCTGGCGCAATTGGGCCTGTTTGCGCTGTTGCATGACCTGCTGCCGGCGGACGTTCCACCCGGCGGGCTGCTGCCGGCCGTTGCCGGGATTGGCACCGGGCTGGTAGCCCTCGCCGGTTTCGCCCTGCCGCCGCTGGCCGCCCTGGGGCGGGTGCCGCCACTGCGGGTATTGCGCCGCGACTTGCTGCCAATCCCTTCCAGCACCTGGATGGTCTATGGTGCGGCGCTCTTCGCCCTGGGCCTGATCATGTGGCGCCTGAGCCTCGACCTGGTGCTGACCTTCGCCCTGCTGGGCGGCGGCGTGATTGCCGCGCTGGTTCTCGGCGGCCTGCTGCTCCTGTTGCTGCAAAGCCTGCGACGCCTGCTGGCCCGGGCCTCCCTGCCCTGGCGCCTGGGGCTGGGCCAGTTGCTGCGTCATCCCCTGGCCGCCGCGGGGCAGTCACTGGCGTTCGGGCTGATCCTGTTATCCATGGGCTTGATCGCGTTGTTGCGCGGCGAATTGCTGGACACCTGGCAGAACCAGTTGCCCAAGGACGCCCCCAACTATTTCGCCCTGAACATCCTGCCCGCCGACAAAGACACCTTCGGCGCACGCCTGCTGGAATTACAGGCGCAATCGGCTCCGTTGTATCCGGTGGTACCGGGACGACTGATTAGCATCAATGGCTCGACAGTGCAGGAGATTGTCAGCAAGGACTCCAGCGGCGATCGTGCAGTACAGCGAGACTTGAGCCTGACCTGGGCCGCCGACCTGCCACCGGGCAACAAGCTGACGGCGGGCTCCTGGTGGACGGCGCAACCGACCGACGAGATTCCAGGCGTCTCGGTGGAGGCCAAGGTCGCCGACAGCCTGAAACTCAAGCTCAACGATCACCTGGTGTTTACCGTCGGCGGGGAAAACCGCGAAGCGCGGGTCACCAGCCTGCGGGAAATCAACTGGGACAACTTCCAGCCCAACTTCTTCATGATCTTCCAGCCCGGCACCCTGAAGGACCTGCCGGCCACCTACCTGACCAGCTTCTACCTCGCACCCGGCCATGACCAACAGATCGTCGACCTGTCCCGGGCCTTCCCGGCGGTGACCATCCTGCAGGTGGAGGCACTGCTGGAACAACTGCGCAGCATCCTGGCCCAGGTCACCCTGGCGGTGGAGTACGTGCTGTTGTTTGTCCTGGCAGCGGGGATGGCCGTGTTGTTCTCCGGGCTCCAGGCAACCCTCGATGAGCGGATTCGCCAGGGCGCCCTGCTGCGGGCGCTGGGGGCTGAGCGCAAGTTGCTGGTCAAGGCCCGGCGTATCGAGTTCGGGTTGTTGGGCGCAGTCAGCGGGCTGTTGGCAGCGCTGGGCACTGAACTGGTGACACTGGTGCTGTACCGCTACGCGTTCGACCTGACCTGGCACCCGCATCCGTGGCTATTGCTGCTGCCGGTGATCGGCGCCGTGCTGATCGGCGGTGCCGGCGTGTTCGGCACCCGCCGCGCACTGAATGCCAGCCCGTTGACGGTGCTGCGCGAGGGCTGAAAACGCAAATGGCCCGCACGCGTTCATGCGTACGGGCCATCCGTTGTCACTTCACATATTCGATAGCGGTGATCCACCAGCACACTTCGCCACTCGGGGTCTGCACGAGCGCCTCGTCATCCACTTCCTTGCGCAACAGTGCCCGGGCCATGGGTGAGTCGATGGAGATGTAGTCCATACGCTCATAGATCTCGTCGTACCCCACGATGCGAAACCGCTTGGTCTCGCCCTGTTCGTTTTCAATCTCCACCCAGGCGCCGAAAAACACCTTCCCTTCCTGCTCGGGCATGTACTCGACCACGCGCATGTCTTCCAGGCGCTTGCGCAAATAACGCACCCGACGATCAATTTCCCGCAGCAGCTTCTTGTTGTACTGGTAGTCGGCGTTTTCGCTCCTGTCCCCCAGGGAGGCCGCCCACGTCACTTTGCGGGTGGTATCAGGGCGCTTTTCTCGCCACAGGTAATCAAGCTCCTTTTTCAGGGCCTCATGACCTTCTTTGGTAATCAGCTTGGTGCTCAAAAGCTCTACATCCCCTGGAAGTTTGCATTTTTCAGACCCGCTGCCGCATCAGGCACAACGCATTTAACGCCCGATGTCGGCTGTGGGGGTCGATGATAAATGAACTCGGGAAAGTAGCCAGACCCACCGGCGGATTCCGGCAACGACGCGTATCAGTCAGCCTCCGTCTGGGTCGGGCCGCATTCAGGCTGGCCGCGCCCGTTCTCGCCAAGCCATGCAAGTGACTCATCCAGGGATTGAAGCGTAACCCTCAGGTTGTCCCGCAGGACAGGCAACTGGAACAGCGCAGCCGTCAGCTGTTGCTCCTTGAGGCGCACCGCAAGGTCACGGTCATGCAACTGGGCTTCCTGGCTCTCCAGGTAGCGCGCACGCTCGTCCATTCGACGCTGCTCTGTCTGGTTCAGCGCCGAGCTGCCAGCCAGATGCTCCTCCCGGAGGGCCAGCGTGCGGGCCAACTGTTCCAGGGACGTTTCCTTTTCGGCAATCCTGTCGGCACTCCGCTGACTCTCCTGCTCAAGGTCAGCCTTTTCCTGGCGCAGTTCGAGACGCAACTGATCAAGCGCTTCTTCCTGCTTGAGCACGCTGAGCTTTTGCTGCGTCAGCTCCTGTGACAATCGGGAAAGATTGGCCAGCGTATCGTCCACTTCAAACAACGAGGATGACTCATTCCGGGCAGGCATGGGCGGCGGCGCCTGGGGGACCGGTTCAGGTTGTTGGACTATGGGCGCCGGCACTGGCGCAGCGACAGCAGGCGCCTCGATCGGTGCCTGTAGTGGCGCCTCAACGAGCGGCTCGGATATCTCGAGCTCAGCCTCGGGCGCCTGCGCCACCGGCTCGGGCAATGACCGCGCAGGCTCTGAAGGATCGGGGGACCTGGGAGCAGACACCATTCTTGAGGAGAAACGAATCGACGGCACGATCAACGTATTGCTTTCAATGGCGGGCAAACCGGGCGCCGACGTTCCCAGGGTAATCACCTTCATCACCAGGGATTTCTTGATCGTCAACGAGTGATGATCTTCAGGCCTGGCCGGGGGCAATTTGCAGCCTTTCAAATCAACAAAATGAAAGGGAATCTGAGTTTCGCCGCTGCTTGCAGATTTTGCCCCGGGAGCAGCCGCGAGCGTCAGGATTTGCTTGAAGACATGGGTCGCTATTTGCAGGTCTTCCTTGGAGTCTATCGCCCCCAGAAAGTAACGTTCGGACTTTTTGCGCAACGCTGCGATGTACACCCGTGAACTACCGGGCTCTGTTTCTTCATCCAGACTGTAGGCAAGAAAGTTTGAAGAGATCTGCGCCACCGCAAAACCACAAAGCAGTGCACCATTGACCGGTGCATCATGCCCGGACTGTTCAAGAACAAGGGTACGTAGAAGCAGCATGACATCAGGCTCCATTTCAAATTGGCATAAACTTTAAATAAACACCAAATAAACAACGACTGTAATTAAATCATCAAAAGCAAAACAATTGTTTCAGCGAGTCATAGTCTGGCATGTAGGACTTATCTTATTCAGCCCCCTCAGCATTTCCAAGAGCGTTTATTGAACGTACCATTTTTTAACAGTGCGACGTCGGAAAAGCTTCAACATAAAAAGATTTCAAGCATTGAATTTCGAACATTCACAACCTGCTGTTCACCCAGGTTAATCCAGCCTTGCCATATCCATTCAGTAGAAAAGCATAATGATCGAGATAACGAGCCTGACAAAAACCATGGGCGGAAAAAACATTATTCATGACTTCTCATTCAACGCCCAACCCCAGGAATGCCTCGGGCTGTTTGGAAATGATGGTGCGGGAAAAACAACTATTATCAAAATGATCTCAGGCTCGACTACACCCTCATCAGGCCATATAAAAATATTCGGTAACGATATCGCCCTGAACGCATTCCAGGCAAAGAAAGTCACCGGCTACCAGCCAGAGCGACTCTTGAGCCATGGTGCAATGAGTGTAAAGGCCTTTCTCGGTTTCATTGCCGAAATACGCGGATTCCGCGGCGCGGAAAAACGCAAGATGATTGACCGGGCAGTTGCACGGCTTGAGTTGTGGCGGATACTCAAAAGCCCGGTGGAAACTCTCACGGACGGGTTGAAACGCAAGGTAGCCATCGCCCAGGCAATCCTGCATGACCCCGGCCTGCTGTTGCTCGACGAGCCAACAGAAGGTCTGAGTGCCGACCAGAAACACAAAGTCAGAATGCTCATCAAGTCGCTCAGCGACGAGATGACGGTCATTGTCGCGTCCCGTGCGCCGGAAGAACTGACCGGTATTTGTACCCGCGCACTGGTGATAGCCGACGGCCGATTGGTGGCAGACACGTCGGTGCCCGAACTGCAGCGCAGCTCCCGTCATCACCAGGCGGTCACCCTTGCAGCCGACACACCGCTGGACCTGTTGGCCCTGGCGGTATTGCCCGGGGTCGCCGGCATCGAGGAAGACCGCGAGACTCCCGGCACAGTGACCGTACTCGCCCTGCCGGGGCAAATCATCTACCCCCACATCAATGCACTGGTCACCCAGCGCCGCTGGAAGCTCAATGCCCTGAACCTGGAAGCCGGGCGCCTGGATGACGTTGTGCACCATATGAGCCAGGAGGCATCGATTTGAAACTTCTCCCGGTCATATTCAAGCGTCAACTGGTCAGTTATCTTTCGGCTCCCCTCACTTACCTGAGCACTGCGGTTTTCCTGACCGCCGCTGCTGTATTTGGCTTCCATGCAACCCGGTTACTGGAAGTCGGCAGTGCCGACTTGCAGGGCTTCTTCCAGTTGCACCCCTGGCTCTACTTACTGTTGACACCTGTCCTATGCACTCGGCTTTGGGCCGACGAGCCCACCACCGGTTCCATGGAGTTCCTGAAAACCCTGCCCGTCACACGCTTCGAGATAGTGGTCGGAAAGTTTCTGGCGGCCTGGATTGTTTCTGGCGTGGCCCTGCTGTTGACCTTCCCGATAGTTATCACCGTCAACTATTTTGGCAATCCGGACAATACAGTCATTGCGTCACAATACCTGGGAAGTTGGGTATTGGCCGGATGTTATCTATCCGTGGGTTGTTTTATCTGCGCACTGACACACCATCGCGCGATTATATTCACCGTAACCCTGTGCTTGCTGCTGACCGCCAGTGGCCTGTCATCCATTCTTGATGCGATTGAACATCAAGTTCCGGTATGGCTGATTGACCGCCTTCTTTCCCTGAGCCCGTCTGCGCGTTTTGACGCCATTGACCAAGGGGTACTGGCTCTTCAAGACAGTTTGTACTTCATCAGTATGATCATCGCCTTTCTTGGCGCGACGGTCATTGTCCTGAATGTAAGAAACGGTTGAGAGGGACACATCACGATGAAAACGCGACTAAGTGCCAGCCTCACAATTATCACGCTCCTGTTACTGTTTCTCGCTTTTAACCTGGTCTGGGCACTGAAACTTCCAAATCCACGGCTGGATTTTTCGGAACAGAACATCCATACACTTTCCGATCCTGTACAGACTATGCTCGGTTCACTGGAAAGACCGGTGGATCTGTACTTCTTCAATTCAAGCAACCGTGCACACAAAGCCAACGCCGTTGAAAGCTACGCTAAACGGGTAGAGCTGTTGCTCAAGGAATATGAAAAAGCGGCAAAGGGCAAAGTCAACCTGCACCTCATCGACCCCACCCCTTTTTCTGAAGATGAATACAAAGCCAGGTTACTGGGACTTGACGAACAACACGGATTCTTCGGCCTGGTGGGTACCAGCGCGGGCCATGCGCCCCATAGCATCCCGTCATTCAGCCCGGACCGGGAGTCACTGCTGGAGTATGAAATCAGCCATTTGATTCATAAGGTGATCCACCCCGAGCAACCCGTCATGGGCGTGATCTCCCGGCTGCCAATAAACGGTGAGCGAGATGAACGCAACGGCGTTAATACGCCTCCCTGGCAGGTGTTGCAGGAGATCCGTCGCCAGTTCAACGTGGTGAGCCTGGAGCCGGGTATCGCGCAAATTCCTGAACACGTCAAAACCCTGATGGTGGTTCATCCCGGCAACCTGCCTGACCAAACCCTTTACGCAATAGACCAGTTTGTATTGGGCGCAGGCAAGTTGATGATGTTTATCGACCCGCTTGTCGGGCTGGACACCAGCGTCACGGCCCCGGAAAACCCCAGGCTGGAGGCATTGCTGTCCGCCTGGGGCATCCAGATGCCCGCGAACAAGGTGATTGCCGATCGCGACTATGCCACTTCGGTGATCCTGACCACAGGCCAGCCGCCTGTGCGCCATCCCGCGGCACTGACCTTGCCCCGCCAGGCGATGGCACAGGATGACATCAGCGCCTGGAAACTTCACAACGTCAACGTCTTGAGCAGCGGCGCCCTGGTCCCTGCCAAGAGAAGCCGCATGACCTTCACCCCGTTGCTGCAAAGCTCCGCGCACGCCGCGCTGTTTGAGGCAGAGCGCTTCGCCCTGCCAGCGCAGTTCAATTCACTGATCAATGAAACAGCCACTCGCGCTCAACAACAGGTGATCGCCGCCCGCGTCGAAGGGCCCGCCTATTCCGCCTTTCCTGACGGCATCAGTGGGCGTAACACCGGCTTGCAAAAGGCTGCGAACATCCATGTGGTCGTGGTCGCCGACACTGACCTGCTCAGCGATCGTGTGTCTGGAATGCTCCAGAAGCATCGCGCGGCGGGTAGCCCGTTGTCAGATAACGCGATGTTTGTATTGAACACCCTGGACAACCTGGCGGCGCCCGATGCACTGATGAACATTCGCCCCCGCGCAGGCGGTGCTCGATCACTGCAGGTGCTGCAGGCAATGCGCGAAGACGCGGCACTGGCCTACGGTGAGAAATCCGCCGAACTGGCGCAACGCCTGGAACAAACGGAAAAGGAATGGCAACTGCTCAACCCCCCGACAATTTCCCCGGGCCCTCAGGCTGCAACCTCCAACACACTGCTGCAAGCGCTCAACAAGGAGCGGTTGCGAATCCCCATGGAAATTCACGCGTTGAAGGTCCAGTCATACGCCGAGGTTCACGCCCTGGAACGCAAAGTGAAGCTGCTCAATATCGTGCCTGTACCGCTGATACTGTGCCTGATTGCGGGGGGTATTTTCCTGTTGCGTCGCCGTCACCGGCACCTGCCTTCAGCAGCATTCTACTGAGGGCTCAACGCCGGGCGATCAGCCCTTGCCGGGCAATGCGGGTCAGTTGGCGTATCACTTCGCCCGCGTCGCTGGCACTGGGTGCCTGAATGACGGCCAGGTCGAAGCTGTTGGACGCAAAGCGCGCAAGGGAGTCGCCGTCTTCGACAAACTGGATCAGAAAGGCCGAAGGCCGCCCCGTGCGGCGCGGCCAGCCATCAAGATAGCGCAGCAACGTCGGCTGATGCTTGCCGCCCAAGAGGATTTTAGGATTGCGTTGGGTCAGGTCCGCGGTGATCGGGGCCAGGCGTATGAGGGGGCGTAGTGCATTCATTGTGTCGTGTCTCTGCCTCAAAAGTCTGCGGGCAGGTGAGAGGCAACACCGAACCAGCGCTTTAGCGGAATTTCGAAGCTGGCCCATGGCTCTGGCTTCTGTCGGGACTGTGATCAGTCACCGGTGGCGCCCCGCAATTAGCTGTTTAAATCGGCGCATGGGCAACATCCTAGAGAAGCCTGTAGGGCGGTGTCAAGAATCCCGAGCAACGAAAAGGCCCGCACTGGGCGGGCCTTTTAAGGGGGGTTCGCGGTATCAGTGAGTGATGGCGCGGTCTGCGGACAATTTGCCCGCACCTTCCAACAACACGGCCAGCGTACCGCCCAGCAGCGCCAGGGCGAACTCGTAGCCGTTATTGGCCATGAACAAACCGTTATGGATATGCACCGAGAAAATCGCCACCAGGGAAATGATCGACAGGCCGAGTGCCGCCGGCCGTGCCAGCAAGCCAATGATCAGCGCCAGCCCGGCGAAGAACTCGGTACCACCGGACAGCACCGCCATCAGGGTACCTGGGGCCAGGCCGATACTTTCCATCCACTGGGCAGTGCCCGCCAGGCCGCCGCCGCCAAACCAGCCAAAGAGTTTTTGCGAACCGTGGGCGGCGAAGATGATCCCGACAAAAATCCGCAGGACAGTCAGGCCGTAGCCGGCGCGGGTGGAGAGGATGCGGGTGATCAATGGGCTCATACTGATAATCCTTTTCAAGGTAGGGGTTGGGTTGGCCGCTATATTAATCAGTTTAAACAATGATAAAAGCCGATAAAGCGGCTCATAATTATCGAATTAATAGATTATTTACGTGAGGCAACCCGTGGCGCTGCCGGCTCCAACGACTCCCGCTCACGATCAAACGCCAGGTAATACTTGTTCACGCTATTAACATAGCTGACGCCGCTCATTCCCACCTGCTCCATGGCAATGCGCTCGACCTGGAAAAACCATTGGTTTGGGTTAAGCCCCCGCCGCCGCGCCTCGGCACGCATTCCCTGGACCCGCTCGGGCCCCATGTTGTAGGCCGCCAGCACAAACGCCATGCGCTCGCGCTCGTTGAGCTTGGGGCTTGAGAAGAACTTGCGCCGGATCATCGCCAGGTACCGCGCGCCCGCCTGCACATTGTTGTCCAGGCTTTCGATGTTGTTCACCCCGACCCGCTGCGCCGCCGATGGCGTGATCTGCATCAGCCCGGTGGGGCCGCCGCTGCTGCGAGCGCCAGGGTCCAGGGCAGACTCCTTGAACGCCAGCGCGGCCAGGTTCAGCCAGTCCATGCCCTGCTCGCGGGCATGCTTTTGCAGCACCGGGCGCAGTTTTTCCAGGCGCTGGCGGTCGACGCGAGCCAGTGGATAACGTACCTGGTAGAGGCGGCGGTAGATGCGCTGGAACGCCACATCCTGATCGGACGGCGTGCGGTAGGTCTTGAGGAAGCGATCAATACTGGCCCGCAGCATCGAGGCATCCTGGCGCACAAACCAATACTCTTCGCCCGGCTCGCTGATGGTCACTTGCCGGTCGAAACGCAGCTTGGGCAGGATCTTCGCCCAGCGTTCGGCAATCGGCCGCTCGACAATGGTCAGGTGGAAAATCCCGGCCTGGACCATCTCCAGCACGTCCTCTACCGCGAGGCTCGGATCCACCCATTCCACCTTCACCGGCGGCAATTTGTGCAGCGCCAGCTTCTGGTTGACCTGGCTGATCGCATCCGACGCGGCACTGCCCGTGGTCAAGGCCAGCGTGCGCCCGGACAGTTGCTCCAGCCGGGTAAACCGCCGCTCGCCCTTCAGCCCCACCAGCCATAACGGCACGTCGCTGGCGATCGGGTCGCTGGTGGCAATCTTGTGGGCGGCCTTCACATCCAGCAATTCGCCGGGTGCCACCAGGTCGCCCTCGCCACGGGCCAATGCGCCAATCAGCTGATCCTTGGCCTTGGGAATAATCTTGAGGTTGATTTCCTCGCCGTCACGGGCGTGACCGTTGAGGTATTGCTCGAAAGCGCGCAGGCGATGGTATTCAACGCCGATGGCCTGGCCCTGGACTTCGCCGGAACTGTTGCGGCTCTGGTTGACCAATACCCGCAAGGTGCGGCTGCTGCGGATTTCCGCAAGGTCGCGGACCTTGCCGGGCCGGGTCACTTCCAGCGGCCCGTCCAGACGCGCAACCGCCGCCATGGGCAGCAGTAACGTCAGGCACAACACAAGCAACGCCGAGGGTCGGATCATCCGCTCTCCGGAAGAAAGAATACTGCCCATTGCTTCGCGAAAAACGAGGCGTTGGGGGACAGAAACAGAGCGCCATGAGCGCAGGCTTTGGGCGCAAGGGTGGCACGGCAGATGGCGACAAACCAAACACGGTGTTACTTGCGACTTTCAAAGACAGCTTTAACTCGTTGTAGTTCTTGGCTTTTCTTATAAATCTACAGCTCTGATATGCTTTCCGACCGCAGGCGGAGGTAGCACCATGCAACTCATTGATATCGGCGTCAACCTGACCAACCCAAGTTTCGACGAAAAGCACCAGGCCGTTCTCGACCGTGCCTACGCCGCCGGGGTGAGCCAATTGGTGCTCACCGGTACCAGTGTCGACGGCAGCGAACAGGCCCTGGAGCTGTGCCAGCAACTGGACGAAAGTGGCCAACGCCTGTTCGCCACCGCCGGCATTCACCCCCACTCTGCCAGTGACTGGAACGCCGAAAGCGCCAGGCGCCTGCGGGGCCTGCTCAAGGAAAGTCGCGTGCGTGCGGTGGGTGAATGCGGGCTGGATTTCAACCGGGATTTCTCCCCGCGCCCCCAGCAGGAAAAAGTCCTCGAAGAACACCTGGCCCTGGCCGTGGAGTTGAAGCTCCCGGTATTCCTCCACGAACGTGACGCCAACCAGCGCCTGCTGGAAATCCTGCGGGACTACCGCGATCACCTGTCGGCCGCCGTGGTGCACTGCTTCACCGGCGAGCAGCGGGCGCTGTTCAGCTACCTCGACCTGGACCTGCATATCGGTATCACCGGCTGGATCTGTGACGAGCGCCGTGGGACGCACCTGCATCCGCTGGTCAGGGAAATCCCCCGGGGCCGCCTGATGCTGGAAAGCGACGCGCCCTACCTGCTGCCTCGCACCCTGCGGCCCAAGCCGAAAAACGGTCGCAACGAACCCGCCTATTTACCGGAAGTCCTACGGGAGGTCGCGTTGCACCGCGAAGAAACCGTGGAAGACCTGGCGCAACACAGCACCGCCTGTGCCCGCGCCTTTTTTGGATTGCCTGTGCCGGATTGACGCGGCGCATTGACCCATATCAAAACCCGGCATCCCGATAGCGGCACAATAATGGCACCTTGCCAATGCTGTTTCCGCTATCAGAGAAAACCTTCCATGGGTGCCTGGCTTAGCAACATCTCGCTGAAGTACAAATTCTGGGCCGTGAACGCGGTCGCCTTCATCACTACCCTGCTGCTGGTGTTGTACGCCGTGCAGCTCGAACAACAGGCCCGCAGCCAGGCCGCGCAGGCGTCGGCGCAAGCCCAGGGGCGCTTGCTCGGTGCCTGGCCCGCCGGCCAGCCACTGCCCAAGGGCGAGCACTGGCTGACGTTTGCCAGGGGCAAAGTCCCACAACTGGGCGACGAAGATCTGTCAGCCCTGGCCAACGCCAGTGGCTGGGTGGATTTCAATCACATGCCACTGTTCGGCGAAAACCCGCTGATGGGCGCCGAAGTAATCAGCCGTGCCGACGGTCAACAGGTCGCCGTGCTGGCCTACGGGCCCAGCTTGAGCCAAGTGTTCGAAGAACGCTTCGCCAACTACGCCGTAGCGGTGATGATTCTGATGCTGGCCATGCTCGGCGCCTCACAGCTGCTGATCCGCTTTCTCCTCAGCCAGCTCAACACCTTGAAAGACGTGATGCTGCACGTCGAGAAAACCGGCGACCTCTCGGCCCGCGTCCCTCTGGCCTGCAAGGATGAAGTCGGGCAGATGGCCAGCGCCTTCAACGCGATGCAGGCGGGTTATCAACGGGTGGTCAACACGGTTGCGCGCACCGCCAGGCAACTGGACGACGGCGCCGCACGCCTGGCCAGCAGCATGAACGAGGTGCAGCACGGCATGCTCGGCCAGCAAAGCGAAACCGACCAGGCCGCCACGGCGATCAACGAGATGACCGCCACCGTCTACCACATCGCCCAGCACGCCGGCGCCACCCGCGACCTGTCCCAGACGGCCGATACTCTCGCCGGTAGCGGCCAGGAAGTGGTCAGCCGGGTACAGCGCTCGATTGCCGGGCTGTCCACCGGCGTGCAGCAGACCGCCGAAATGATCCAGAAGCTGGCCGAGGACAGCCAGAAAATCAATGGCGTGGTCGGGGTGATTCACAGCATCGCCGAACAGACCAACCTGCTGGCCCTCAACGCCGCCATCGAAGCCGCCCGCGCCGGCGAAATGGGCCGGGGTTTTGCCGTGGTCGCCGACGAAGTGCGCAACCTGGCCAAGCGGGTGCAAAGCTCCACCGATGAAATCACCCGCATGGTGTCCGCCCTGCAAGCCGGCACCCGGGACGCGGTGGATTTCATGCAGGAAAGCTCGTTCAAGGCCGACGACTGTGTGCAACAGGCTCAAGAAGCCGGGATTGCCCTCGCCGAGATCACCGGCGCGGTGGCGCAGATGCGCGAGAGCAACACGCAGATTGCCGTGGCTGCCGAGCAGCAAAGCCATGTGGCCGAGGAAATGAATCGGGCGGTGGTGAGCATTCGGGACGTCACCGAAAACACCGTGCAGCAGACGGTAGACTCGGCGACCACCAGCAATGAGCTGGCAACCCTGGCCGGGGAACTGAGCAAGGCCATCGGCCAGTTGCGGCTTTAACCCCTGAAGGGGTGGCTATGGCCCCCATAGCCATCCTTGATTCGCGGCCCCACCCTGCCCGACCTAAACTCTGCTCAAGATGTTTCAACGGACAGAGGAATCACGATCATGGGCAAACGTCATCCAAATATCCCCGCCTGGCAATGGCGCACCCACCCGCAAAATCACCAGCACGGGACCAATCAAGTGTTGCAGCTGATTGCGCTGCCACTCCTGGTCATCGGTTTTCTGTTGATGGCATCGGGCGTGTTCAGCGAGAACCTGGCGAGTGCCGCCATCGGTATCGTCGGCATTCTGGCAGCCCTTGGATTGCAGCATCACGGTCGCCGCCTGGAGGCACGCGGCAGCGACGCCTCCAGCGATCAACACTTGCTGGTCTGAGGACTCAGGCGAACACCACCACCGACTGGCGGCTGATAGCGATCAACTGGCCGTCGGGGCTCCACAACTGCGCAGCCGCATGACCATAGCCATCGCGGGCGTGCTCGATGTGGACCAGGTATTGGCACCAGTCCAGGGTGCTCAGGTTTTGCAGCGGTTGGACAAATTCGATGGTCCAGGTCAGGGTGCTGCCGGCCGCCGGTTGTTTCAGGTGCGGCAACACCGACGGTGGCCACGCATCCACCAGCGCGAGGATGTGCGCTTCGGTCAGCGGCTCTTCTTTTACATCGCCACGCAAGCGCACCCAGCCGCCCATCTCCCGGGATGTATTGCCGGTGAACGGCAGGCCACCGACGCTCCAGCGCATCGCCAGGTGGCGCATGAACTCCGGCGTCACGCCTTTGATGTAGGGCAACTCCTGGCATTCATCCCAATGCTTGAAGGTGGGCGCCGGTTCGGCGGCGACGTCAATCTGCGAAGGCCGTGATGCGCCAAAACTGGCCTGCACCAGGGTCATCGTTTCACCGTTCTGCACCACACGTCCCAGCACTTGGCTGACGGCCTTGCCTTCGCGCAGCACTTCGACATCGTAGCGGGCCGGCACGTCCGGCGCCACCGGGCCCACAAAGGTGATCGCCAGTGAGCGCAACGGGCGATCCGCCGGGACCTTCGCCCGCAAGGCCTCGTACTCCAACGCCGCAACCAGCCCGCCAAAGCTGGCGCGGCCCTGGGCCCATTCGGCCGGGATCGAAACGTCCAACGGGTGGCTGCGGACAGCGTCGAGCAAATCACTAAAGCGCATGGCGGTCTCAACTTGAAAAAGGAGTTGAGGGATCTTAACCAGCCGGCCTACACCACGCAGCGCCTATTCCGGCCAAAATCCCGGACAGATAGGTCGCAGGGTCAAGCGAAGCAGTCGGCGTTCAACTTATCCAAAACCCGATCCGCCTGCCCTTCCGCCTCGGCCATGGTGCGGTGCCAACCAGGCACGCACGCCTGCAAATCGGGCTCGTGCCCGGCTTGCGCCAGCCATTGCCAGCAATCGTGCCAATCACCCAGGGCGCCCTGGGCCGCCTTGAGACGCGATATGGCTTTGGGCGGTAGCTTGTTCAGCTCGGGATAAGCCTCGGCCGCATAACGCACGCGCTTGATCAACAGGCGCAGGCGATGACGGTCGTGGTTGGGGTCGTGCAGCGCTTCGCCGAGCTTCTTCCATTGCTTGGCCAGGCGTTTTTCAATGCGCGTGCGCAGGCCATTGAGCAATTTCTGCCGTTGGGAGGCGCGGATAAAGCGGGGGAATGCTTCGAGGATCAACAGCAGTTGCGCCAGCTCAGGCCCTTGTGCAACCGAGCGGTAGGTGGCCGGCTGTTGCCGGATACGCCGCTCGGCCGCCTCATGATGGCCGTGTTGGTGGAGGTACGCCGCCAGCACTTCGCGGTCGCGAAATGGCGTGGTCAGTTGGCCGACGGCACTGGCGGCCGCCTCGAGCTGCTCGACACCGGGCAACCCGCGCAATGGCCGCAACAGGCTGCGCAAGCGCCGCACCGTGGTGCGCAGATCGTGCAGGGCCTCGTCGTCCGTGACGGCGGCGAGGCGCGCCTGGCAGCTCAGTAACCCAACTTCCAGGCCGATGACCTGAGCGACTAGCTGATCGACCAAGGCTGACATCCTTTCCTCCTCAATGATTAAACCTTCGGGCTTGAGGCCGCCGACGCAACCTCGTTGCACTCGACAACTGCTACGCGGGGTTAGCGCCCGGCGCGCGACTCACGAATATAGAAGCGGGCTTTCTCGGCCTTGGTCGAGCAGCCTTCGAAGGCTTCGAACTGCTGCTGGGTCTTGGCGCCAGTCAACAACGACAGAGCCTTGGAGTAACTCACGGTGCCGGCGAAACCTTCGGCCTTGGCCAGGTCCAGCTCGTGCCACGCAGCATCCAGTTGCGTGCCGCAGCTGTCGCGATAAGCGGTTTTCCCGGCACAACCGGCCAGGGCCAACACGATCACAGGCACACACATCCAGGCTTTCATCAAATGACACCTCAAGAAAAGAAAAAACAGTCACAGGTGTAGACGTTGCCTACACCGAAAAGTGCCTTATCCGACTGCCTGAATCCGCAGTCCCGATTGCCAGAGCATACCCGAGCGTGGTGGCCCGCTCGCGAAAATAATCGGTTGTGACAGTGATGATTGAAGCGCGCCCCTCGATGGGTGCATTGTGGTCACCTGTTTTGCGAAGGATCAGGTCATGAAGAAACGTGTTGCATTGGTGCTGGGCTCCGGCGGCGCCCGGGGCTACGCCCATATCGGCGTGATCGAGGAAATCGAAAAACGCGGCTACGACATCGCCTGCATTGCCGGTTGCTCCATGGGCGCCGTGGTGGGTGGGATCTATGCCGCGGGCAAGCTGGAAGAGTACCGAAACTGGATCGAAAGCCTCGACTACCTGGACGTACTGCGCCTGGTAGACGTGAGCTTTCGCCTGGGGGCGATCCGTGGCGAGAAGGTGTTCGGGCAGATCCGCAAGATCGTCGGCGAGATCAATATCGAAGACCTGCGCATTCCCTACACCGCCGTGGCCACGGACCTGACCAACCAGCAGGAAATCTGGTTCCAGGAAGGCTGCCTGCACCAGGCCATGCGGGCCTCGGCGGCGATTCCCAGCCTGTTCACCCCGGTGATGCAGGGCAATCGCATGCTGGTGGACGGCGGCTTGCTGAACCCTCTGCCGATCGTGCCGGTGGTGTCGAGCCACTGCGACCTGATCATTGCGGTCAACCTCAACTCCACCAACCAGAAGCACTACAAGCTTCCGGTGATCCAGCGTCCGCCGGCGTTCAGGAGCCGCTTCGACAACCTGGTGCGTTCACTGGGTTCGCACTTGCCGTTTCGGCGCAAGCAGGCCGAGCAGTTGTTGATGCTGGAACAGGAAGCGCTGCTGGCCCAGGCTGCCGACATCAACCCGTGGCTGGACTCTGCCGAACCCGAGGCGCAACAACCGGCGGCGGCACCGGAAAAGGCCGGGGCGCCAAAGTCGGCGACCGGCTCGTTCATCATCGATAACGTGGGGCCTGCATCGCTGCTGGATTTGATCAACCAGAGCTTTGAGGTGATGCAGACGTCATTGGCGCAGTACAAGATCGCCGGGTATCCGCCGGATATTCTGATCAACGTGCCGAAGCGCGTGTGCCGGTTTTTCGAGTTTTACAAAGCGCCGGAGTTGATCGCGCTGGGGCGAGAGATCGCGAGCGATACGCTGGATCGTTACGAGAGCGAGCAACACTGAGGTTTGATAAGCAGGGCTTGTGTGGCGAGGGAGCTTGCTCCCGCTGGAGTGCGAAGCGCTCCCAGGATTCTGGGGCTGCTGCGCAGCCCAGCGGGAGCAAGCTCCCTCGCCACAGGTGAGCTAACGCTTCAGGCTTCGGTGTTCAATAGCCGATACCCAACACCGGCCTCAGTCACGATAAACCGTGGTTGGGTCGGATCATCCGCCAGTTTCTGGCGCAGATGCCCCACCACAATCCGCAGGTAATGGCTGTCTTCGGTATGGGTCGGGCCCCAGATATCCTTGAGCAGTTGCTGCTGGGTGATCACCCGCCCGGGATGCCGCGCCAGTTGCGCCAGTACCGCGTATTCCTTGCGGGTCAGCGCCACTTCGACACCGTCCAGCAGCACCCGCCGATAAGCCAGGTCTACCGTCAGCGGGCCAAAACGTAGTGCCGCTTCCTGGGCCTCCCCCGCCGGCGCCTGGCGCAACAACGCCCGCACCCGTGCAAGAAACTCCTGGATGCCAAATGGCTTGGTCACATAGTCATTGGCGCCGTTGTCCAGCGCCTCGACTTTTTGCACTTCACTGGCTCGCACCGACAACACCAGTACCGGAACCGTGGACCACTCACGAAACTCGCGCAGCACCTGCTGGCCGTCCATGTCCGGCAGGCCGAGGTCGAGCACCAGCAGGTCCGGTTTACTCAAGGCGGCCTGCGCCAGGCCTTCGTTGCCGGTGCCGGCCTCGATCACTTTGTAGCCCTGGGAGGCCAGGCTGATACGCAAGAACTTGCGGATCTGCGGTTCGTCGTCAATGACCAAAATCGTCGCAGTCTGGCTCATGGTGTCCAATCAAAATCCGTGAAGAAAAGAGGGTAGCTCAAGGTTCGCTTTCCAGGCCAGGCTGGGCCTGCAATGGCAGGAATAAAGTGATGCAGGTGCCACGGCCCTCAATGCCGTCGGCCACGCTGATATGCCCGCCGTGGGCGCCGACCATGCCCTGGCAGATCGCCAGGCCGAGCCCGGTGCCCTGCCCGCCGCGATCCCCCCTGGCGGCGGTGTAGAACATATCGAAAATTTTCGCCCGCTCCTCCTCGGGAATCCCCGGTCCCTCATCGGCAACAGCAAAAAACAACTGGTTATCCTGCACGCCAGCGCTGAGTTTCAGCCGGCCTTGTGCCGGCGAGAAGCGTGCGGCATTTTCCAGTACGTTGACCAGTGCTTGCTCGATCAACGCGGCATGCACGTAGAGCAGCGGCAGCTCGGGCGGCACGTCGGTGATCACCTGCAGCGGCGCCAATACCGCACGCAAGCGGCCCAGGGAGCTGCCGACGATATCGCCGGGTGACACCCAGTCCCGCGCCAGCTTCAGGGCGCCGTGGCCCAGGCGAGTCATGTCCAGCAGGTTCTGGATGTAGCGATCCAGGCGCTCAGCCTCATCGCGAGTGCCTTCCAGCAGCTCCCGGCGATCTTCCAGGGGAATCGCCTCGCCGAGGGCCAGCAGGCTGTCGATGCTGCCACGCATGGAGGTCAGCGGTGTGCGCAAATCGTGAGACACCGAAGCCAGCAAGGCGCTGCGCAATTGCTCGGTTTCGCCGTGCAGGCGCGCGGCTTCCAGCTCCTGGCCGAGTTGTGCACGGGCCAGGGCCTGGGCCAAGGGCTGGCTCAAGGCCGTGAGCAGGCGACGGCGCTGGCCGCTCAGTTCAAGCCCGGCCTTCGGGCTGACCCCCAGCAGACCCAACGGACCTTCTTCGCTGGACAACGGCCACCACCACCAGCGCCCGAACGGCAAGGTGCCGGTGCCCATGCCGGCCGGCTGATCGTGCTGCCAGGCCCAGTCGGCGGCGGCGCGTTCGGCTTCGGTAAAGGTGATCGGGCCACCGGTCTCGACCTTCCAGTCGCCCTGCCCGTCGCGGTTGAGCAGGCACAATTGCAGGTCGCTCCAGCCTTCCAGATGATGCGCGGCGGCACTGATCACTGCCTGGCGATCGGTGGCGGCGGTGAGTTTGCGGGACAGGTCGAGCAGCTCGGTGGTTTCTTCCTGGGTATCGCGCAGCGCCTGCAACTGCCGGCGCTGGCGTGCAGCGAGATTACCGGTGAGCGCCGCCATCAGCAGGAAGAACAACAGCGTCAGCACGTCTTCTTCACGCTGGATCGCGAACGAGAAATTCGGCGGGATGAACAGGAAGTCGTAGCTCAGGAATGACAGCGCCGCACACGCCAACGCCGGCCCCAGGCTACTGCGCACCGCCACCAGCAATACGGCGGCGAGGAACACCAGCGAGATATTCGGCAACGGCAAGGCACTGGCGACACCCCATGCGACTGCGGCCGCGATCACGGTCGCCACCACCGCCAGGGCATAGTCAAACCACACCAGCCCACGCACATCCGGCAGGCGCGGAGGGGCCGGAACTTCGTCGCTGTCGAGGACGTTGATTTCCAGGCCCCGTGCATTGCGCAGCAGGCGTGCCGCCAAGCCGCCACCAAACAGATTGCGCCGCCAGCGCGGCCGGGACTGCCCCACCAGAATCAAGCTGGCGCGACGCTCGGCGGCGTGCTGGATCAGGGTCTTGGCCACCTCCCCCGCTCGCAGCAACACCACTTCACCGCCAAGACGCTCGGCCAGTTGCTGGGCGTTTTGCAGGCGCAGGCGCGATTGTTCATCGCGCACCCGGCCGTTATCCACATGCACCAGGCTCCACGGCAGATGCCGACGCTGGGCCACCCGGCTGGCATGACGCACCAGGCGTTCGGCCTGGGCATCGCCGTCCACGCCCACCAGCAAGCGGCCACGCACAGCCGGTGCGGCCTGGCCCAATTGGCGATAACCCTGGGCCAGGTCATCGTCGACATGGGCCGCGGCGGTTTGCATCGCCAGCTCGCGCAGGGCCATGAGGTTGGTCTGGGTGAAGAAGGCATCGATGGCAGCACGGGCCTGTTCCGGCACGTAGACCTTGCCGTCCCGCAGGCGCTCCAGCAGTTCCCGGGATGGCAGGTCGATCAGCAGCAGTTCATCGGCTTCCTGCAAGACCCAGTCGGGCAAGGTCTCGCGCACTTGCACGCCGGTAATGCCGCGCACCTGGTCGTTGAGGCTTTCCAGGTGCTGGACGTTGACCGTGGTGAAGACGTTGATGCCCGCCGAGAGCAATTCCTGAATGTCTTGCCAGCGTTTTTCGTGGCGGCTGCCGGGGGCGTTGCTGTGGGCCAGTTCGTCCACCAGCACCAGTTTGGGCTTGGCGGCGAGCAGGCCGTCGAGGTCCATTTCCTCCAGCATCACGCCGCGGTATTCGGAACGCAGCAGCGGCTGTTGTGGCAAGCCGCTGAGCAAGGCTTCGGTCTCGGCGCGGCCGTGGGTTTCCACCACGCCGGCGATCAGCCGCACACCCTGGCGCAGTTGGGTGTGGGCAGCCTGGAGCATGGCGTAGGTCTTGCCCACGCCGGGCGCGGCGCCGAGGAAGACTTTGAGCCGGCCACGGCCGTCTCGGGGTAGATCGGCTAACAGGGCATCGGCGCGGCCGGAGTCGCTCATGCGGGCGGTCTTCCTTCAGGTGTTGATGTGGGTTTCTTGAGTCCGCCTTCGCGAGCAAGCCCGCTCCCACATTTGACCGCATTCCAAAGGTGAAACTCAGTCGAATGTGGGAGCGGGCTTGCTCGCGAAAGCGGCGCCACGGCTTACAGTTTTTCCAAGGCCATGTTCAACGCCAGCACGTTCACCACCGGCGGCCCCACCAGCGGGCTTTCGATGTGCTCGTCCATCAAGCGCTGCAGGGTCGCCACCGGCAGATTACGTGCGGCGGCTACCCGGGCCAGTTGATAGGCAATTGCCTGCGGTGGCAAGTGTGGATCAAGACCGCTGCCGGAGGTAGTCAGCAATGCCATCGGCACCGGTCCCTGGTCTGGCACCAGCATTTTCCTGGCATCGTCAAATACACGAGTGGCCAGTGCGGGGTTGCTTGGGCCGAGGTTGCTGGCGCTGCTGGAAACCGTAGCAAACGCACCGGCAGATGGCCGTGGGTGGAACCAGCCGTCACCGGTGAAATCCTGGGCAATCAGGCTCGAACCGCGAACCTTGCCGCTGGCATCGTGCACCAGGCTGCCGTTGGCCTGGTCAGGGAACGCGACTTGCGCCACGCCGGTAACAACCAGGGGATAGGCCACGCCGGTGATCAGGCTCATCAACACCAGCAGGCTCAGGGCCGGGCGGATAATGTTGGACATTTCAAATTCCTCAATTCGGTCATTGCAACCTGCAGGCACCGGTTTGCCGGTACCTGCGGGCATCGAGTCAAACCAGGTGCAGCGCGGTCAACAGCATGTCGATCGCCTTGATGCCCACGAACGGCACCACGATCCCGCCCAGGCCGTAGATCAGCAGGTTGCGACGCAGCAACGCCGCCGCACTCGCCGCCTGTACACGTACACCGCGCAGCGCCAGGGGGATCAGCACCACGATGATCAGCGCGTTGAACACGATGGCCGAGAGGATCGCGCTCTGCGGGCTTTGCAGGTGCATCACGTTGAGCACACCCAGTTGCGGGTAGATCGAGGCGAACAGCGCCGGCAGGATCGCGAAGTACTTGGCCACGTCGTTGGCAATGGAAAAGGTGGTCAGCGCACCACGGGTCACCAGCAATTCCTTGCCGATCTGCACCACGTCCAGCAGCTTGGTCGGGTCGCTGTCGAGGTCGACCATGTTGGCCGCTTCACGGGCGGCTTGCGTGCCGTCGTTCATTGCCATGCCGACGTCAGCCTGGGCCAGCGCCGGGGCGTCGTTGGCGCCGTCGCCGCACATCGCAACCAGGCGACCATCGTTCTGTTCGTGACGAATGCGCGCGAGTTTTTTCTCTGGGGTGGCTTCGGCGAGCACGTCATCCACACCGGCTTCAGCAGCAATCGCGGCGGCGGTCAGCGGGTTGTCGCCAGTCACCATCACGGTGCGAATCCCCAGCTTGCGCAGCTCGGCAAACCGTTCGCGGATGCCGGGCTTGACCACGTCCTTGAGGTGAATCGCGCCGAGCAACTTGCCGTCGGCACACACCAGCAATGGCGTGCCGCCGCTCTGGGCGATCTTGTCGATTTCCCGCGACAGCGCCGGTTGCAGGTCGCGGCGTTGCAGGCCAATGAACGCCAACAGCGAATCCACGGCGCCCTTACGGAACACACGGCCCTGGTAGTCGACGCCGGACAGGCGGGTTTCCGCGCTGAACGGTACCGAGGTCAGCTCATCCGTCGACGGCTCGGCTTGCGGGTGCTGGCCGCGCAGGTATTCGACGATGGACTTACCTTCGGCCGTGTCGTCCGCCAAGGATGCCAGCAGCGCGCCCTCGGCCAGTTCCTTGCCGCTGACACCCGGCGCGGCGATCACGTTGGTGCAGCGACGGTTACCGAAGGTGATGGTGCCGGTCTTGTCCAGCAGCAGTACGTGCACGTCCCCCGCCGCTTCCACCGCGCGACCGGACTTGGCGATCACGTTGAGGCGCACCAGGCGGTCCATACCGGCAATACCGATGGCCGACAACAGGCCGCCGATGGTGGTCGGGATCAGCGTGACCAGCAGCGCCACCAGGAACACCAGCGGCAGGTTGCCATTGGCGAAGTGGGCGAACGGCTGCAGGGTCACCACCACCAGCAGGAAGATCAGCGTCAGTCCGATCAGCAGGATGTCCAGCGCGATTTCGTTGGGGGTTTTCTGGCGCTTGGCGCCTTCCACCAGGGCGATCATGCGGTCCAGGGTCGACTCGCCCGGGTTGGCGGTGATGCGAATCATCAACCAGTCCGAGACCAGGCGGGTGTTGCCGGTGACGGCCGAGCGGTCGCCGCCGGATTCACGGATAACCGGGGCCGATTCACCGGTGATTGCCGCTTCGTTGACCGCGGCAATCCCTTCGATGACTTCGCCGTCACCCGGGATCATTTCCCCGGCGACCACGCGTACCACATCACCTTTGCGCAGGCTGGTGGCCGGCACGACCTTGAAGCTGCCGTCGGCTTCCTTGCGGCGGGCGCTGAGGCCCTCGCTGCCGGCCTTGAGGCTGTCGGCGCGGGCCTTGCCGCGGCCTTCAGCCAAGGCTTCGGCGAAGTTGGCAAACAGCACGGTGAACCACAGCCACACGGCGATTTGCACGGAGACGTAGGTCGGTACGGCCACCTCCGGCACAAAGCACAGGATGGTGGTGAGGATCGCGGTCAGCTCGACCACCAGCATCACCGGCGAGCGTTGCAGCTGGCGCGGGTCCAGCTTGACGAACGCCTGGACCAGCGCCGGGCGCCACAGGGCCGACATTGCGGTCTTGGCTGGCTCCTGGGTTTTCACGGGAGCCGCGTTTTTTGCAGGCAAGTTCATTTTCATATCCCCTAGGCTCTTCATTTAAAAAGCAGCCATGCTCAAATGTTCAGCGATAGGCCCAAGTGCCAGCGTCGGCAGGAAGGTCAGGCCGCCCACCAGCAAAATGGTCACGGTCAACAGGGTCACGAACAGCGGGCCGTGGGTCGGGAAGCTGTTCTGGCCAATCGGTGCGGTCTTCTTCATCGCCAGGCTGCCGGCCAGGGCCAGTACAGGGAGGATGTAGCCGAAGCGGCCAAGCAACATCGACAGGCTCATCATCAGGTTGTGAAACGTGGTGTTGGCGCTGAAGCCGCCAAACGCCGAACCGTTGTTCGCACTGGCCGAGGTGTAGGCGTACAGCAACTGGCTGAAACCGTGGGGGCCAGGGTTACTGATGGCGCCGGCCGGGCCCGGCAGGGTCGCAGCGATGGCGCCCAGTACCAGGGTGCCCACCGGCATGACCAGCAAGGTCACCACCAGCAACTGCACTTCCTTGGCCTGGAGTTTCTTGCCGAGGTATTCCGGTGTACGGCCAATCATCAAACCGGCGAGGAACACCGCGATCAACACGTTGAGCAACATGCCGTACATGCCGGCGCCGACGCCGCCGAAGATCACTTCGCCGACCATCATGTTGACCAGCGACACCATCCCGCTCAGGGGGTTGAGGCTGTCTTGCATACCGTTGACCGAACCGTTGGACGCGGCGGTGGTCGCCACCGACCACAACACGGTGCCAGTGGTGCCGAAGCGCGCTTCTTTACCTTCCTGCGGCGCGGCCTGTTCAACCGCCGGGTTGTTCAGCGCCGGGTTGGGTTGGTACTCGGCCCACATCGCGGTAGCACCGCCGATGATGAACAGGGCCAGCATGCAACCGAGGATCGCCCGGCTCTGACGCAGGTCTTTCACGTAGTGGCCAAAGGTGAACACCAGCGCCACCGGAATCAGGATGATCGCGCCCAGCTCAAACAGGTTGGCCCAGGCAGTCGGGTCTTCGAACGGATGCGCCGAGTTGACGCCGAAGAAGCCACCACCGTTGGTGCCCAGTTGCTTGATCGCAATCTGGCTGGCAGCCGGGCCCAGTGGGATGACCTGGTCAACGCCCTGCATGGTGACCGCGTTCACATAGTGAGCGAAGGTTTGTGGCACGCCCTGCCAGACCAGGAACAACGCGAACACCAGGCACAACGGCAACAGGCCGTAGAGCGTGGCGCGAGTCATGTCGACCCAGAAGTTGCCCAAAGTCTTGGTGGATTTGCGACCGATCCCACGGCACAACGCGACCAGTACGGCGAGGCCGGTGGCGGCACTGACGAAGTTCTGCACGGTGAGGCCGACCATCTGACTGAGGTAGCTCAGGGACGCTTCACCGCTGTAGTTCTGCCAGTTGGTGTTGGTCATGAAACTGATGGCGGTGTTGAACGCCAGGGTCCATTCCTGACCCGGCAATTTCTGCGGGTTCAGCGGCAGGTATTCCTGGAACAGCAGGATCGCGAACAGCAGCACGAAACCGGCAAGGTTGAACGCCAGCAACGCCAGCGCGTATTTCTGCCAGCTCTGTTCCTGGTCTGCATCGACACCCGAAAGGCGATAGCACACGCGCTCGACCGGGCCGAACACCGGCGTGAGCCAGGTTCGCTGCCCTTCCATTACCTTGTAGTAGAACCGCCCCAGGGCCGGTGCCGGAATCAGCACCAAGGCAAAGAAGGCGATGATCAGCCAATAGTCATAACTGTGCATAGCCTGCTCCTAGTTCCGATCCGCGCGTAACAGCGCAACCAGCAGATAAATGAACAGCGCCACAGCCAACAGCAGTGACACCCCGTCCAGAACGCTCATGGAAGTTTCTCCGTCGTGCGGCGACTGCCGCGTGTAGGAGGATTGTCCGCAGGAGTGGCGTAAAGGAACGAGAGCGACGGTATGGGTGGGGCGTAAAGACGGCGTAAAGAGTGGATTTATGCGGGGTTTACGGGGGGATTTGTGAGCGTTTCCTGTAGGCAGCGCCCTTATCTGGTGCAGGCCCAGAGCGTATTCAAACGTCAAACCGTCCCCTCGGCGACAGTTCGGCGCCTTTACGACATGGCATTGATGAATGGCATGTCCGCTGCAATGCCCTGAAACATTCCAAACCGTTCAGGGAGCGTTACACGATGAACACACAACTCAAACCCACCTTGGGCACCCTGCATTTGTGGGGCATCGCCGTCGGGCTGGTGATTTCCGGGGAATATTTCGGCTGGAGCTATGGCTGGGGCGTGGCGGGTACGCTGGGCTTCCTGGTGACCTCATTGATGGTCGCCGCCATGTACACCTGCTTTATATTCAGTTTCACCGAACTGACCACTGCAATTCCCCACGCGGGCGGCCCGTTTGCCTACAGCCGCCGGGCATTTGGTGAGAAAGGCGGACTCATTGCCGGGTTGGCGACGCTGATTGAATTCGTGTTCGCCCCGCCCGCTATCGCCCTGGCCATCGGCGCCTACCTGAATGTGCAATTCCCGGCCCTTGATCCGAAACACGCGGCCGTCGGCGCCTACATTGTATTCATGGGCCTGAACATCCTCGGCGTGAAGCTGGCGGCGACCTTTGAACTGGTGGTATGCGTGCTTGCCGTCGCCGAGTTGCTGGTATTCATGGGCGTAGTCGCGCCCGCGTTCAGCTTCAGCAACTTCGCCCTGAACGGCTGGGCCGGCTCCGACACCTTCGGCGCGCCGGCGATTGCCGGAATGTTCGCGGCGATACCCTTTGCCATCTGGTTCTTCCTCGCCATCGAAGGCGCCGCCATGGCCGCCGAAGAAGCGAAAGATCCCAAGCGCACCATTCCAAAGGCCTACATCAGCGGCATCCTCACCTTGGTAATCCTGGCGATGGGCGTGATGTTCTTTGCCGGCGGCGTCGGCGACTGGCGCACCCTGTCGAACATCAACGACCCGCTACCTCAAGCGATGAAAACCGTAGTCGGCGACAGCTCGGGCTGGCTGCACATGCTCGTGTGGATCGGCCTGTTCGGCCTGGTGGCCAGCTTCCACGGGATCATCCTCGGTTACTCCCGCCAATTCTTCGCCCTGGCCCGCGCGGGCTACCTGCCCTCTTTCCTGGCCAAACTGTCGCGCTTTCAGACGCCGCACCGGGCAATCATCGCTGGCGGCATCGTTGGTATCGCCGCCATCTACAGCGATGGACTGATCAACCTGGGTGGCATGACCCTGACCGCAGCAATGATCACCATGGCCGTGTTCGGTGCCATCGTCATGTACATCATGAGCATGCTCAGCCTGTTCAAACTGCGTAAGACCGAACCGCTGCTGGAACGCACCTTCCGCGCACCGGGTTATCCCATCGTACCGGGGATCGCGCTGGTACTGGCCGTGGTGTGCCTGGTGGCGATGGCGTGGTTCAACGCGCTGATCGGCCTGATCTTCCTGGGCTTCATGGTGGTGGGGTTCGTGTACTTCCAACTGACCGCGCAAGACCGCGCCGATGCGCCGGCAGATGCGATGTTGACCGGGCTTTAAGGTTACCGGGGCAGAACGGGCCTACAATGAACTACTAAGAAAGCCCGTAACTCAAAGCAGCTATTACCGTGGGGAAATCCCCACGGTTTGCTGCCTCAAGGAGAGCCCTATGCCGTGGTATGCCTGGTTGATATTAGTGGTCGCGATCGGTTCGATCGTCGGTGGTTTGCTGATGCTGCGAGACAGCGCCAACAAGGTTGAATTGACCGATGAACAACGCAAGCGCGTGGCAGAGCGAAATGCCCAAGCGGATGCCAAGGATGCGCAGGATCGTTGAGCCCATTTACTCCCACTCTTTACTCCAAGTCCGCCTTGGCAATGTGCAAATCGTGCTGCTCCTTATAGGCAAAGGCGGCACGATCAGGCTGGCTCCAGCCATTCGGCCGCTCATCCTCCAGGCGATAAATCTTAATAACCAATGGGCGGCGCACTATCAGTGGGGCCTGCGCGTCCGGCCCCACCCAGGCAATAACAAATACCCGCCCGGGCATTTCGAGAGCGCACACAGTAAATCAATCTCGGCAAAAAACTCCAGGTAGTCGCCCTTCAGTGTTGGACAGGCTCTCATGAAGTACATGTTGTCGTGATTAAGGTGCACGCACTGGAAAATATTCAGTACGTCATGCACATCGAGTTCGGTCGGACTGTAGGGCGGCGCGGGTCAAGTCGGAGTGACAGTGATGATGAAAATCTTCGCCGGTCAGCATGCGATTCACATAGAAATCGCAGCGCATGCCGAGTAAATCGTGCAGGCCCCCGCCGCACTCTTCGATGCCATAGCTCGCCAGGCTGTCATTGGTGATGGTCACAAACGGGAGTAGAAAGGGCATCAGGAGTGCTGTCTGCGCTTTGTAGCTGGCGCGTGCGAGCCGCCCATAAGCATTCACGTGGATCATTGGCATTCCAAGCGTTGAAGTCACCGACCGGCGACCCAGCAGGTGTGGTAACGCGGAACACATGCCGGGGGGACTTTCCACGCCCTGCTCGTGCGAATCGGCATTTCGAATTGCTTGATCAACGTACATTGATCCGCACGGACACGGATGCGCTCGTAGAAAGCCGTATTGACTTACAAGGCTGAACCCTTGCTGACCTGGCAAGCCGCTGGATATTTTTTGCTCATGATAGGTGCCTCGACTTGGGAATTTTCTGCATAGGAAATAATCACTACTCGTGCCAATGTTGAAAACATTTTCTGCAGTACCCGGACTGGGCGGTTTAAAGTGCGGTCGGCAATCGCTTTTGTATGGGTATTTACCATACCGCGTGGCATAATCGACCCTTTTAAAGCTATGCCATGGGCCTTCAGTCTAGGGCCACTTTGTCGATCCGCGCAGGAGCACCGATGACTGGAGAGTCCGTTTCGATGAAAGGCGCTGAAGCTGAATGGACCGACTCTTCGCAACTACGCGGTTTGTGTGCCAATTGCGAACGGGATCATAGCGGTGAATGTGATGCCCTTGATAGTTAAGTGTTATGCACGCTTATAAATAATGAATTTATTTGCCTAAGTATCATGACTCGTCAGTGCGGGTAGATAGCGTAAATCATAAGGCAAGGAGGGTGAAATGGAATTGATCAAATGGCTGGATTTTGAGCGACTGGGCGATAACAGGGGAGAATTAATTGCTATAGAAGTGGGCGTCGACAAGATTATCCCCTTCGAGATAAAGCGTGTTTACTACATCTACGCTACGGCCCCCGGCATCAGCAGAGGGTTTCATGCCCATCGAGAGTTAAAGCAAATTGCAATCTGCGTATCCGGAACATGCAAAATGATTCTGGATAACGGGACTGTTCGCGAAGAAACAATCATGCACAGCGCTACCCGCGGCCTAATTATCGAAAGTATGGTATGGCGAGAAATGCACGATTTCAGTCCTGACTGTGTATTACTGGTCTTGGCGAGTGAGCACTACGAAGAGTCCGACTATATAAGATCTTACGAAACTTTCATTGAGGAGCAAGCATGTCTAAAAAACTGATAATCGTTGGGGCAGGTGAATTTGCCATGATTGCCTATGAGTACTTTACACATGACTCTGACCTCCAGGTCTGTGCTTTTTCCGTCGAGAAGGAATACCTCGAAAACACCACGCTTTATGACCTCCCTATCGTAGAGTTGGAATCACTCGAAGCCACGTTCCCACCCGCCGAATATCAGGTTTTCGTCGCCATACCGGCTTCGCAACTCAATCGGCTGAGGACTCGCCTCTACGAGGTGGTCAAGTCCAAAGGCTACACGTGCGCTAGCTACATCAGTTCACGTGCGTTCGTGTGGCACAATGCGCAAATCGGTGAAAACTGCTTTATCTTCGAGAACAATACAGTTCAGCCGTTCGTGTCGATTGGGAACAATGTGATCCTCTGGAGCGGCAACCACATTGGGCACCGCTCACGGATCAATGACAACTGTTTTCTCTCTTCGCACGTTGTGGTGTCGGGCTACTGCGATATCGGCGAGTCTTGTTTCTTAGGCGTCAACTCGACACTGAATGATCGTATCAGCATTCCCAAAGACTGTGTGATTGCGTCCGGCACCCTCGTCAATAAAAACCTGCCAGAGCCCGAGCGCATTTATTATGGTTCGCCTGCGCAGATGCTGCCGAAGAAAAGCAGTCTTAAAGTTAAACTGTAGGTATTGAGATGCTTTGGAAAAAGATAGGCCAGATATTTAATGCTCGCACCCAGCTTCCCGATTGGGCAGAGAACTCGGCGCTTACACCGACACCTTTTTTATTAAACCCTGAAGTCATCAGGATTTACGCCGGATTTAGAGACAAGGCGGGAGTAAGCCGCATAGGTTATGTGGACGTATCAGCACATGACCCTCGCAAAGTGCTGGGAGTGAGCAACGAGCCGGCATTGGCTGAAGGCGGTCCAGGATGCTTTGACGATAACGGTGTCATACTGGGAGACGTGGTACGCGATGGCGACACGATCAGAATGTACTATGTCGGCTTCCAGATCGTCCAAAAAGCCAAATTTCTCGCTTTTACCGGGCTTGCAACCAGCCAGGATGGCGTTCGATTTGACCGAGTGTCTGAAGCCCCCGTACTTGACCGCGGGCACAAAAGCCGAACGATCCGGGCAGTACATACTGCGCTCTATGATGAAGGCCGTTGGAAAGTATGGTACGCACTGGGGGACGGCTGGTGCGATATTAACGGGGTTCAATACCCCCGTTATAATATTTGGTACACAGAGTCACCCGACGGGGTGTCATTCCCTGGGCCGCACCATCTTTGCATCGACAATGAAGGTGATGAATATAGGATAGGCAGACCTTCCGTCTACAAGATACAGGGTCGCTATATCATGTTCTATACGAAAGGTGGCACAACGGGAAAAGATTACTTCCCAGGCGTTGCCTATTCGGATGACGGTGTCCATTGGATGCGCAAGGACGACGAGTTAGGCATGTCACTATCAGAACATGCAGGATTTGACGACCTGCACTTGTGCTACCCGCGCCTGTGTGTCACCGCCGACAAAGTGTATGCCTTTTACAATGGTAACAATATGGGTGTTGAAGGCATCGGCCTGATGGAGCTCATTCAATGGTGATCTGCGAGCTTTATCATCAAGACGCTGAAAACCAATGGAATGAATTCGTTAAAAGCAGTAAGTCACCGCTTTTTATCTTCGAGCGTCCGTTCATGGATTACCATGCGGACCGTTTCAATGATTTTTCACTACTTATCAAAGAGGACGATCAACTGCTCGCGGTGATGCCCGCCAACAGAGTGGACGACGTGGTGTATTCGCATGGCGGCTTAACGTTTGGCGGGCTCATACTTTCGCACAAGGTCAAAGCAGAGAAGGTTCTTGAGATACTACAAGCGCTCAAAATCTTCCTGAAAGAAAAAGCCGTTCGCTGCCTTGAATACAAGTCGATTCCATACATATTCAATACAAGCCCGGCTCAAGAAGACCTGTATGCGCTAAGTATCGCCGGCGCCTCCTTGTTTCGACGGGACATATCCAGCGTCATTGATCTGGCGCGAGAACCCAAGTTTTCAAAAGGCAGGAAGTGGTTGATTGCTAGGGCGAAAAAGAACGGCCTGTCCGTGGAGGAATCCACGGACTGGTCGGCCTATCACGCGTTGCTTTCCAGCGTGCTATCGAAGCATAGCGCCACGCCCACTCATTCGGTAAATGAAATAGCCCTACTCCACGAGCGATTTCCTGAGAATATCCGCCTGAAAATAGTACGCAAGGATGGAGAGTTGGTATGCGGTGTACTGCTATTCGCTTACGGACAGGTATTGCACACTCAGTACATCGCAGCGAATGATGTCGGCAGAGAGTCTGGGGCACTCGATTTGACCTTAGCGACTTGCATTGATGAAGCGAAACGCTCAGACAAAGCATATTTTAGCTTCGGAATCTCCACCGAGCGTGGCGGGCTTTACTTGAACACGGGGCTGATAGCACAAAAAGAGAGCTTCAGCGCCCGGGCTATCGTGCATGATTTTTACAGGCTGAAATTGAATGATTAAATTTTTGGATTTGAAACAGGTAAACGACCAATACCAAGCCGAAATCATAGCGGCGGCCGAGCGCGTGATAAAGTCTGGCTGGTATATAAAAGGCCAAGAGCTCGAGCAGTTTGAACAGGCGTTTGCCGCTTACTGTGGCACTCAATATTGCATCGGGGTGGGCAATGGGCTGGACGCACTTACACTCACCCTGCGCGCGTGGAAAGAGCAAGGCCGGATTAACTCCGGTGACGAAGTCATCGTCCCAGCCAACACCTACATTGCGAGCATTCTGGCGATTATTGAAAGTGGGTTGAAGCCCGTTCTCGTAGAGCCATGCCTCGAAACCTACAACATTGATCATCGGCAAATTCGAAACAAGATTAGCGGAAAAACTAAGGTTTTGTTACCTGTTCACCTGTACGGTCAATTGGCCGAGATGGACAAAATTAATGACATAGCCAAGGCACATAATTTGCTGGTTCTTGAAGACGCCGCCCAGGCACATGGCGCAGAAGCTTTCGGGGTGAAAGCAGGGGCTTTCGGCGATGCCGCAGGTTTTAGTTTCTACCCCGGGAAAAACATGGGTGCACTAGGCGATGGCGGTGGCATTACTACCAACGATGCTGAGTTTGCTAACATTGTTCGATCCTTGGGCAACTATGGCAGTGAAGCGAAATATCAACATCGTTATGCGGGCATCAACAGCAGGCTAGACGAGATGCAGGCTGCAATACTCGCTATCAAGCTCAAGCACCTCGATGATGAAAACGCCCGTAGAAGAGCTATTGCAGCGAACTACGTTACGCACATCGATAATCGATTGATTACCCTGCCTAATCTGGCTGATGGCAAAAGCCAAGCCTGGCACTTGTTCGTGATTCGATGCGACGATCGTAAAGGATTCATGTCCTATCTTTCGGATAGCGGCGTGCAAGCGCAAATTCACTACCCCACCGCCCCGCACAAACAGGTGGCGCTGCAGGGGATGACGACTGAAAGCTTCCCGATCACCGAAAAAATTCACGACACTGTGGTGAGTTTGCCGTTGAATCCGACCCTTAGTGATGATGAAGTTTGTCGCGTCATCGAAGTGTGCAACGCCTACGTATCGTCATGAAGCTGATAAAAACAAGCTTGCTGAGCGGTGTAGCGTCGCTGGTAAAAATATTTACGCTGCTCGGCATAAATAAGGTGCTCGCGATCTATACCGGTCCTGCGGGCTACGCGCTCATAGGTCAGCTTCAAAATGCCGTACAAATTTTTTCAACATTCGCGAGCGGCGCCGTAAGTACGGGAGTCACCAAGTACACGGCTGAGTATGGACAGGATCCTCTAAAGCAGGAAAAAGTCTGGCGCACGGCTTTCAGCATTGCTCTGTCGGGCAGCCTCATCAGCGCAATATTCATTATTGTTTTTGATAAACAGCTAGCGGAGTTTTTCCTAGGGGACAGGTCCTATAGCAATCTGTTCATTGTGTTCGCCATCGGTCTGTTGCCCATGGTCGTGAACACACTGTTGTTGGCCATACTGAACGGCAAGAAGGAGATCAAGGGTTATGTGATCGCAAACATATTGGGCAGCGTATTCTCGTTGCTCTTTACTGGGCTCCTCGCCTATTACTTTGACTTTCTCGGCGCACTCATTGCACTGGTTTCTTATCAGTCGATCGCATGTTTGTTCACTCTTGGCGTTTGCTTGAAAACCAGTTGGTTCAGGCTGGGTATATTTGCTTTCGAGTTTGATCGCATCGCGCTGAGGAGGCTCACAGGGTTTACATTCATGGCTCTGTGCTCTGCCATATGTGTTCCGTTGAGTTCTTTATTCATCAGGACTTACCTAAATGACTCCTTGAGCGCCGAAGCTGCCGGTTATTGGGAGGCGATGACCCGATTAAGTGGCGCATATATGATGGTGGTCACCATGACCCTCAGCGTGTATTACCTACCAAAGTTATCGGAACTGACGTCTGCCAGCCAGATCAAGCACGAAGTAATATCCGGCTATAAAATAATACTGCCGGCTGCGGCACTGCTGTCGCTCGGCGTCTTTTTGTTCCGTGACCTTATTATCTGGATATTGTTTACCAAAGAGTTCGCACCCATGCGCCCTTTGTTTACATGGCAACTGGTTGGCGACACAATGAAAATAGGCAGTTGGATTTTATCCTACTTGATGGTCAGCCGAGCGATGATCAAAGAATTCATCATTTCTGAAATCATTTTCTCAATCACGCTGTGTCTATTGGTTGTCGCATTCTCCAATGCCTACGGCTTAATCGGGGCGACTATAGGTTACTGCGTAAATTACATGGCCTATTGGGTGTTTTTGTATTTCTTCGTATGGCGGAAAATTAATTGAACCCTAAGTCAAGATCGATGACCCACTCGACCGAACCACCACTCGTCAGTGTAGTGGTTATCGTCTATAACCAGTCAAACTATATCCAAGATTGCATCCAATCGATTTTATCGCAGGATTACGCCAACCTTGAAATCATCATCAGTGATGATGCCTCTAAAGATGGTACCGACACACTCCTCAAGGAGATGCACGCAGCCAATCCTGAAAAAATAATACTCAACCTGGCGCCTATTAACCAGGGTATAACAGGGAATTGCAACGCGGGCCTGCGACTTGCAAAAGGAAAATATATTGCCATGTTTGCGGGTGATGATTTGATGCTACCGGGACGAATTGGCCAGCAGGTAGAATTTTTGGAGAAGCATCCTGAGTTTTCCATCTGCGGGTCCTATGTGCAGGTTATTGACAGCCAAGGGCAGACGGTAAGAATACAGAAAGACAAACTCAAGAAACACAATCCCATTTACAGTCTCAATGAACTGATTGCCTCTAACAATTCGCTCGCACCGGTTCCAGGCTATATGGTCAGGGCTGATAAAATCCCAGAATCTGGATACGACTATCGTTTACCTAAAGCGTCGGATAGTCTATTTTATTATCATATCGCCAACCAAGGCGATATCTACATATTAAAAACACCGTTAACACAATATCGCGTACATGCGAGTCATGCGTCAAGCATGGGTTACCTGGATGACAGTTTAGTCTCCTTGGCTTTGTGTGAGTTTTATTTTCCCGCATTTTACAGCGCCATAAAAAAAGGAAAAAGCAACTTATACTATTCATACGCTAGATACTTGCACACGGTAAAGAAGGATTATAGCGGCGCATTAAAATATATTATTCGATCACTTTTTGGCGATATAAGCTTTAAGAAACTCCTGGCGTTGGCACTGATTATATTTCGGGTGGATCGATGATTGAAATTTCAAGAACACCTCCCACCCTGCAAAAGAAAACGTATTTGTGGGCCATGGCGACCTGGATCGTCATCGCGCTGAACCCTTTCTATATTTGGGGATATACACCGCAATTCCAAGCTATGATAGCGGGCGTTTGCCTGACGCTATTTCTTCTCAAAAAGAACATCGCTCTACGCGAGTATTTTTTTGGCCTACTCTTTTCCGTGATGGTCTTCCTATTCTATTATTTTTATGGAGCAAGCACTTTAGGCTGTTTGTATTTCATGACCAGCTACCTAATTTTTTATTGCATACCTTCAGACGAAATCTTAATTATCTTTCAAAAATCAAAGCGACTGATTGCTACTCTTCTGCTTCCTGGAATATGTATCTGGCTCATACATCATCTGACCGGTGACAACAAACTATTCTTACTGGGGCCCCTGCCTGATTACAAGATGCCCGATCAGCTCAAAGCCCAAGCCGGCGTAGGCTATTTTGTCTACCCTATGACCGTAGTCTTGGACTATATGCTTGACAATCCATTTTATCGGTTTTTCGGTTTCTTCGATGAACCTGGTGCTCTGGGTACCTTTGCCGCCTTGCTACTGGCCGCAGACCGGTTCAACCTGAGATCGCGCAGCAACTTCATCATATTTATTTCTGGAATTCTAAGCCTGTCTATGGCCTTTTTCATATTGAGCCTGGCTTACTTCGCAATCGAAGCCGTGAGAGGCAACAAACGCAATATAGTGCTCTTGAGCGTCATGGTGGGACTGGTCATTTTGTCTTCACAAAATGATTACTTGAAAACGCTTATGTATGATCGCTTCGCCTATAAGTCAGAGGGATTGGCGGGGGACAATCGCAATACTGAAGGTTTCAATGAGCTGTTTTCTGAATGGGAATCTTCCGACGCCCGCTCACTTATATTTGGCAGCGAGAAAGAAGACGACAGTGGCTCCGCCAGCTTCAAAAAAATCATTTTTCACTCAGGTATCCTGGGCACGACATTCTTCGTGTTGACCCTGCTGGGCTTTGCGCTAAGGCACAGAGTGTTTTTGAACCCCAATGGAGTGGCTTTTTCGATGCTATTAGTGTTGTCGATTGTTCAAAGGCCGCTGGTCATCGCGCCCGCTTTCTTACTGCTGATTGCGGCTGCGGGATGCAGGGAAGTGTCAGGTCGCAAGATCACAGTGTAGCCGATAACAGGCCGGTCAATGACCGGCCTGCTCGATTGGATTATTTGACTACCAATCTGTCGCGATTTTTCTCCATCAGCGCCTTGCCGATCCCCTTCACCTCCAGCAGCTCGTCTACGGCGGTGAAAGGCCCGTTACTGTCTCGATAAGCAACAATCGCTTTTGCTTTGGCTGCACCAACACCGAATAGGTTTAGTCGCAACGTTTCCGCATCCGCAACGTTGAGATTGACCTTGGCATTTTGGGCGGTAACGTCCACCTGTGCTGCGATCGTGCTCGGTGATTCTGCCTTGAGTGAGGGGACAGGAGCCGCCGTGGTAGCGACCGAAAGGCTGGCAAGCAAGGTAAAGACGAGGGTGGAGAAGTATGCGTGTTGCATTAGTAACGCTCCATGACATCTAGTAAGAGAAAGCAGCTTTCCTAAGCTGCTTTTTCAAATTAGAAGTTTTTGGGGAAACGTCAAAAATTGATGGGTAACAAGGTGTTATCTCATGGCTCCATACGGCGTTGCTGGTAGATCCAATCGACGATTTCGCCGTCCGGAGAATAGCCGCTTACGGTTTCCCGAAGGAGTTGGCGAACGCGCGCGTAATCGTGCTGATCCACGGCGACAAGCAGCTGTGCCAACATACCCTTGAGCAGGTCCCAGGAGAGATGATCTTCGTTGGCACTCATGATCATCGGGTGCCGAGTGGCAACAACGTTGTCACCGATCAGCAACTCTTCATAGAGCTTTTCACCAGGGCGCAAACCGGTGAATTCAATCGCGATGTCGCCAAGAGGATTTTTTTCGGACCGAACACTAAGGCCGGAAAGATGGATCATCTTTTCCGCCAATTCGGTAATTTTTACCGGCTCCCCCATATCGAGTACGAACACATCTCCGCCAAGCCCCATAGAGCCGGCCTGAATCACTAATTGCGCCGCCTCGGGAATCGTCATGAAATAGCGCGTTATCTTCGGATGCGTAACCGTCAGCGGTCCCCCGGATTTGATTTGCTTGTGGAACAACGGAATCACCGATCCCGACGATCCCAGGACATTACCGAAGCGAACCATGGTAAACCGGGTCTTGTTGACGCGGGATACATTGGCACTTTCGCCGAACAGCACTGGCGCAAGCTCACGACTGAGGGCTTGCAGCGTTAGCTCAGCCAAGCGTTTGGTACTTCCCATGACATTGGTCGGGCGAACCGCCTTGTCAGTTGAAATCAGCACGAAATTCAAAACGCCTGCCTGTAAAGCAGCCTGAGCGGTGTTTAACGTACCAATGACGTTGTTAAGTACGCCCTCGGCGATATTATGCTCCACCATGGGTACGTGCTTGTAGGCGGCGGCGTGATAAACCGTGTCCACGCTCCAAGTTTTCATAATATCCAGCAACTTGGCTTCATTGCGTATCGACCCCAGTATTGGCAATACACGAATGGGTAACGATTCTCGGACAATACGCTGTTCCAGCTCGGACAGAATGCTGTATAGATTGAATTCACTGTGTTCGAATAACAATAACGTCGTTGGCTGCAATGACAGGATCTGTCGGCAGAGTTCAGAACCGATGGAGCCACCTGCACCTGTGACGAGCACGGACTGCCCCCTGATGCAATGTTCCAGAAGCTCTTCCTGGGCAGGCACAGCATCGCGACCCAGCAAGTCGGCAATATCCACCTCCTGAATGTCGTCGACCTTCACACGGCCGCTGGCAAGATCCATGAAGCCAGGAACGCTCCGTACATGCAGAGGAAAATCTTCAAGGAACCCAAGAATTTCGCGGCGTCTGCCACGATTGGAAGACGGTATTGCCAGCAGGATTTCCTGAGCTCCCGTCGCGTCGATCATACGCTGAATGTGCTTGGGTTTATAAACTTGCAAGCCGGAGATCACACGATCAGAGATGCTGTCATCGTCATCGATAAATGCGACAGGTCGCATAACCCGCCCCATACGCAGTGCAGCTACCAATTGATTGCCCGCCGCGCCGGCCCCGTAGATTGCAACCCGCGGTAGACCGTCGTCACGACTGGTGAATGGCACATGCTGAGCTGCGGCGAACCAGTCACCCAAAAAGTATTGCCGCATAGCCAGGCGCAGTCCGCCAACCATGATCAGGCTAAGCCACCAATAATTGAAGATGATAGAGCGTGGAACCACGTTCTGGTGGTTGCTATACCAGTAAACCACCACGCCAAGAATCAACGATGAAAGACTGACCGCTTTGATGATCGCAATAAGTGCGTCATTGCCGAAATAACGCATGACGGCGCGATACATTCCAAAACGCACAAACAGCGGAATAGCGACAACCGGGGCGCATAGAAACAACCATTGGTGAAGGGCAACCGGGTTGATCATATCATCCACCCCGAGGCGCACAACAAAAGCCGTCCACAGGGCGAACCAAACCAGCAGGATGTCCGTGACGACCTGCAGAATGCGTTTACGCCTGCGAGGAAGTGCCAGCAGGTAAGATCGAATTTTACTCATAACCCTTTAAACACCTCTAACGCTCCTTACCCACTCTGCATAACCTACATTGAACACTTGGACGGTTTTATTGGTTCTGGACTCAAATTTACGCTGGTGGTGAGATGTTTTTTTCCAGCTCACCTGCACGATATTTGATGGCTAGCAGTACCAGCGGGATATAAGCGATAGCCAAACCCGCCAAACCATTGAGACCCAACAACGCCACAGAAAGTGCTATGGGTATCAACCATAATAAATTAATCGCGAGCACCGAGAGGGTAACAGGCAGATGGCGGCCAAACCTGCGTGACGCGAATTGATAGGCATGACTGCGATGAGCTTCATAAACCTTATCGCCACGCAGCAGGCGCCTGATCAGCGTAAAGGTGGCGTCTACAATAAATACGCCAAGCAATATCAACCACACCCATATGAACGCTAGATCTTGCCAGGCGGCCTGCAAGGAAAGTATCCCCAGGATAATGCCGAGAAAGCCACTGCCTGCGTCGCCCATGAAAATACGTGCGGGTGGGAAGTTCCAATAGAGAAAGCCCAAAACTGCCATGCTCAATAAGAGTGGAGCCCAGATGAGCGCTTGATTTCCAGTCGCCGTGTAGATCACGCAGGCGCCGAGACAGACGCACAATGCCTCGATACTGGCGAGCCCATCTATGCCATCCATAAAGTTGTAGAGATTAAGCAACCACACCAAGTAAAACGCAGCGAGTACGTGTCCCAACCATCCAAGGTCGACAACCATTCCGGGCAAGCTGATCGGAGGCAGTCCTCCCAACCAGAAAAGTGCCCAGATGGACGCGCCAAAGTGCCCAAGCAGACGCCACCTTGCCGCGATATGACCATGATCATCAAGAAAGCCCAAGATCGCGATGGCCGCTCCCGCCCCCATCAAGGCCCATGTAATTGAGCATGAAATCTCGTCGCCCAGATACAGGATCGGCAGCGCGATCAGGAAGCTCAACACAATCGCAACACCGCCACCGCGGGGCGTGGGAATTGAATGAGAGCTGCGGGCATTGGGTATATCGATCATGCTATTTGCCAACGCGTAACGCCGCAGGATCCAGGTTAGCAGAAGTGCAAGGGCAGCCGCAGCGGGCGCAAGCCACAGTAAGTGAATCATCAACAGCTCCAATTGGTGGTCCTTGAACGGACCCTCCTTCTAAATCAAACTTCCTTGAAGCTTGCCGCGGTCTTTTTCAGCGCTTCGGAAACAGACAATGGCGGCACCCATCCCAGTAAATCGCGAGCTTTTGTAATATCGACTTGTAAAGATCCGCACAGTCGCTGGCCGACGGATTTTCGCCCCACCAACATAGCCCCCCACTCCAGCAGCTTGGCTGGCACCGGCAGCAATCGTGCCGGTTTGCCCAGGGCCGCCCCCATACGTCTGAGCAGCTCAGTGGTAGAGAGGTCCTCACCATCGCTGACCAGGAACGTCTGGCCAACCGCAGCCGGATGAGTCATGCAGGTCACAATAAGATCCACCAAATTATCCAGCGCAACCAGACTGCGCTGGTTGTAGATGGCTCCCAACGGCAATACAACACCTTTGTTCAGCCAGTTCATCATGCTGAGAAAGTTGGCTTTGACCTTTGGCCCATACACCAGCACCGGGCGAATGATGACGACTTCCATACCCGTCTTCTGCGCTAGCAACCTGAGCTCCTGCTCGGCCTCCATCTTGGAAATGCCATAGGGATCGCGCGGAGACGGAACGTCATCTGCGGTATAAGGCCGCCCTAGTCGCGTGCCCTCTCCGTTCACCTTTATCGAACTGATAAAAACGAAGCGTTTCACACCCATTTCGGCGGCTTGTTCTGCCAGCTTCAAGGTGCCCACAACGTTGACCCTGCGATACTCCGCCAAAGCGTCGCTGGAAGTATCGGACATTACGTGGACGCGAGCGGCGCAGTGGACCACAACGTCAACGCCGGAAAGGGGAAGCGGTTCTCCAGCCAGATAATCTGCGCCGACTTTTACCGGGGAGACGTTTGGTGGCAGTGCGACACCGTCACGACGAACCAAACCCATCACTGTGCAATCTACGATTGAGGCCAGCCGCTCAACCAATGCCAAACCTACAAAGCCGCTGGCACCGGTAACGAAGTATATGCGTTCATGACTCAAACCGCGCACTCCAACTGACGATAGACTTCAAGATGTTGGTCTACGATTTTCTCTATCGCAAACGCCTTTACCGCCAGTTTTCGACCTGCGGCCCCCAACTGACGCCTTAGCGCCGGGTCCTCAATTAGCACTTGCAACTGATCGGCCAACGCATGCGCATCCCGAACTGGCACCAGTAACCCTGTGACGCCGGGATCAATTGCATCACGGCAGCCGGGAACGTCAGTGGTAATTACTGCGCGACCACAGGCTGCCGCTTCGACCAACACCTTCGGCAACCCCTCACGATAAGAAGGCAACGTTACGATATTGGCGGATGAAAAAAGCTGCGCGATATCATCACGATAACCCAACAATTCGACGACGCCTTCTTGGCGCCACGCGTCCAATTCCGCTTTGGTCACCGTGGCCGGGTTACCGGGATCGACATCACCAATCAATTGAAATCGGGCTTGTACCCCTCGCTTGCTCAATAACCTAGCGGCCTCAACGTATTCCACTACGCCTTTGTCGCGCAAAAGCCGCGCAGCGAGGCAGACGATAGGTAAACCCTCCGGTTCTGGCACGTGCGCATAAAGCGCCAAATCGACACCCGAGCCACGGATCATTACAACCTTGGCCTCGGTAAGCCCCCCCATCGCCAACAACAAATCACGATCGTCAGGGTTTTGAAAAATCGAGCGCAGGTTGCGCTTGCCCAAAGCCAGGCGATAAAAAGCGCTGACCAGTTGGCGAACCAGTGAGGCCTTGACCCCTTTGGAAAGAAATACGAAGCCCAGCCCCGAGATAGCCGTGACGACACCTTTAACCGGTGCGAAACGCGCAGCAACCCCGCCATAGAGAACGGGCTTGATGGTGACCAGATGAAGCACGTCAGGCCTCAAGCGCCATAATAACTTCCACATACTGAACATTAGTCCCAGCTCCGCCAGCGGATTGCGGCCGCTACGCGACAGCGGTAGAGGATAAAATTTAAATCCCTGCGCCTTGATGGCAGCTACCGCTGCCCCTGGCATGCAGGCCACATGAACTTTATAACCAGCGGTCTGCGCACCTTTTGCAACTGCCAGACGATGGGACAGAAAAAATCCAGGATCATTAACTATAAACAACAAAGTTTTACTCATCACTGCTCATCCAACCACGCCTGGAACATAAGGATGGTCCACAGGTGAGACTGCCAGTTGCCTCGCCCCTGAAGATGCTCATTCCACATTTTTCGGACGGGCTCAGGCCGGAAGTAGCCTTCCCGGACCAGGCGCGCTTCGTCGAGTAACGATTCCGCCCATTCGCGCAGCGAACCGCGCAACCATTCACCTAACGGGATTCCAAATCCTTGCTTGGGACGCTCGATGAGCTCCTTAGGGACGTGGCGGTAAAGAACTTGCCGCAATAGCCATTTACCCTGACCATCGCGAATTTTCAGATCAATCGGCATACGCCAAGCCAACTCAACCACCCGGTGATCGAGCATAGGAACACGACCTTCGATACTCGCGGCCATGGAGGCACGATCCAGCTTGACCATAATGTCATCCGACATATAGGTCTGTGCATCCATCGCCATCATCCAGTGCTCGAAACAATCGGTCTTCGGCCAGCGGGATGGGCTGGTGAACATTGTCGGAGGCTCTTCACCGCCGATTACAATGCTGGCAGGGTCATTCCAGTGGCTGTTCAGCTGCAGGTAAAACTCATTTCCGTTCGACAACTTCAGCACATTGGCCAACTTGTGCGCCTTGTCTCCAGGCCCGCTTACATGAAACCGACTAGGCAGCAGCGGCTTTGCCAGATTGAAAAGACTGTCCCAAGTGGTAGGAGATACCGACCGTAGAAGGCTGGCGCTGGCCTGCCGCGCGAACAACGGCACATGCTGCATTTTCGACCATATTCTCTTCGCGCTCAGGTATCGGTTGTATCCCCCAAACAATTCGTCGCCCCCATCACCGCTGAGCACGACCTTTAATTGCTGGCCCGCCAGTTGACTGACGAGGAAGGTGGGAATCTGCGAACTGTCGCTGAAGGGTTCGCAATACATGGAAGACAGGCGCGGTATCACCGCTGCTGCGTCCTGCGGGCGCACATAGAGTTCAGTGTGCTGCGTCCCCAAGTGCTTGGACACGGCCTTGGCATGAACAGCTTCGTCGAATCCACCCTCATCAAAACCGATGGTAAACGTGCGAACCGGCTGGGTACTCTGCGCTTGCATCAAGGCAACGACTGTGCTGCTGTCCACGCCCCCACTTAGGAAGGCGCCAACAGGTACATCGGCCAGCATTTGCTGGCCAATGCTTAACAGCAACTGAGCCTCAAGCAGGTCAGTCGCCGCCTCGGGGCTGCCCTTAAATGGATCAGCGAGGCCTTTGGCCACTGCATCATTGAGGCGCCAATAAGGTTGGGGTGTGGCGGCTTTTGCAGCAGCGAGATCAGTCAGAGGGAGGACGACATAATGGCCACTCTGAAGCTTGGCAATACCCTTGTAAATGCTATAGGGCGCGGGAATGCAATTATGACGAAGTAACAGCGTCAAAGCATTGCGGTCAACTTCCGCGCGAAACGCCGGGAACGCCTTTATTGCCTTGAGCTCCGACCCGAAGAGCAATGTGCCGTCCTGCCAGCCGTAATAGAGCGGCTTCTCGCCCATTCGGTCACGGCCCAGCGTCAGGACTTGCTTTTGCCGGTCCCACAGCGCGAACGCGAACATGCCCACCGATGCAGCCAGGGTCTTTTCAACGCCCCAGCTGGCAAGGCCAGCAAGAAGCACTTCGGTGTCCGAATGACCTTTCATACCTGTCGATATAACACCATCGTCGTACAGGGCCTGCCGTAGCTCGGCATGGTTGTAGATCTCGCCATTGAAGACAATCACAAATCGCCCGCAACTGGAGAGCATCGGCTGATGTCCCGCTTCCGAAAGGTCAACAATCGCAAGACGCCGATGCCCCAAGGCGATACCTGCCTGCTCGTCGACCCAGACACCGGCGCCATCTGGACCTCGATGAGTGAGCGATTCGTTCATCAAACGGACAACAGCCCCAAGTTCGCTGTTACCTACGTCGAAAATACCGCTCAAACCACACATCAATTGCCATCCCGATTTAAATAAACACGATCATATAGGTCTTTGAATTGCTTCTCGGTGCGTTTCATTGTGAAATTTTCAGCGATGCGTTTATAAACGCTCTGTCCCATCGCTGCACGCTCGGTAGCCGAAGCTGAAAGCAACGAGATCAACGCGTCGGATAAGGCGCGAACGTCCCGCGCCGGCACTACCGGGCCCAACCCGCCCAGCAGGAGTGCTGCATCACCTACATCCGTAGTGACGCAAGGCACTCCCATGCTCATGGCTTCTCCCAGGACGTTTGGAAAACCTTCGGTAAAAGAATGCAGGCAAAAGATATCCATAGCCTTTAAACAGGCGGGGACGTCCTTACGTTCCCCGAGCAGAACAAACCGGTCAGCGTGGCCAGTCAACGAAATCTCGGCCATTAAGGCGGCATTTCCTCGATCAATATCACGTCCAACCATCAGAAATATAGTTTTTGGAAACCGGCCCGCAACAATGCCTGCTGCCTTGATAAAGTTCGAGTGATCCTTGACCTCGTTGAATCGGCCGAGGCTACCGATGACCATATCGTCAGGTCCGATACCCTGCCCCTCTCGAATGGACGCGCGCTCTTGAGCGGTGGCCGTCAGCCGCTCCAGATCAAAGCCGTTTGATATGACCTTCATTCGGCCCGGGGCATAACCAGCTTCGATATGGGTTTCGCGGGAGGCTTGCGCAGCGCACACAATAGCGTCCGGCACTACGTTGGACAGGTAGGCACACAGCTTACGAATGACAATCGTAGCCTTACCGCCACCGCTGCTTACATCGGTCGTGCGGATGCCCCATATGACGTGCTTGACCCCAACCAGACGCGCAGCAACCCCCCCAATCAAGTCGGAGTGGTACATCCAAGTCTGAACAATATCGGGTTTCTGCCGACGAAAATTACTAATTAACTTGATCATGACGCCCAGCAAGTCCCACTTTCCGCGCATCTGCAGAGTTTCGACAGCAATACCACTGGCACGAAGCCGCACACCTACTTCACCAAGATCCGTCAGGGAGATAACGCGATGCTCATCCACTCCTTGGGCCTTGAATGAGTCACATAGGCGCAGCAGCATTAATTCGGCTCCACCAATGTGCAGACCAATAATTACATGGGCTACTTTCAACGTCCTTGCTCCTCCAGCCAAGCTTGAAACATCAACACGCCCCATAGCTTGCTCGAATGGTCTACTCGACCGATGAGATGCTGGTCCCATATATCACGGATCACCGAGGATTGAAAAAAACCCTCTCGCTGTAGACGCTTTTCATCCAACAACGTTTCCGACCAGTCTCTGAGAGGCCCGCGCAACCAAGCCGCTATAGGAATGGAAAAACCTTTTTTTGGTCGCTCTATTAACTCGCGTGGAACATGGCGGTATAGAACCTCTTTAAGCGCCCATTTACCGACCCCTCCACGAATTTTCATATCCAGGGGAATACGCCACGCCAACTCGACTACGCGATGATCGAGCAACGGGACTCGCGTCTCCAGACTATTGGCCATGGCGGCTCGATCTACCTTCACAAGGATATCGTCGACCATGTAGGTCTGAGCATCCATTGCCATCATCCACTCTTCGAAGCGCGCCGTAGTCGGCCATTTTGCTGGGGTATTGAGCAATGTCGGCTTTTCGCTCCCGCTAATTACCGCACTCATGGGGTTCTTCCAATGGCTGACAAGCTGCCGGTAGAATTCCTCGCGATTACCACAGTCAAGAATATGAACCAGCTTTTCGGGCTTGCCTTTAAGCGCCAGCTTTCTCAAGGAACTAGCTGCCACTCGCCGAAGGCCATAGGGTACTTTGCTGACCTTGCTCCATATACGCGGCGCAAACCGATAAGGGTTATACCCGCCAAACAGCTCATCGCCGGCATCACCGCTCAACGCAACGGTGACATGCTGGCGCGCCATTTGGCTCACAAGGAAAGTGGGAATTTGCGAGCTATCGGCAAACGGCTCACAATAGATACGCGGCAGTTCAGGGATGATATTCATCGCATCCTGCGCCTGAATATAAATTTCACTGTGCTCAGTGTGCAGGTGACGAGATACGGCCAGCGCATGCTCCGCTTCGTTAAAACCATCTTCGCTGAAACCGATCGTGAAGGTCTTCACCGGGCGCGGACTTAGCTTTTGCATGAGGGACACGACCAGGCTGCTATCGACACCTCCGCTCAAGAACGCCCCCAATGGGACATCGGCAAGCATCTGCATGCTGACGCTCTCGTCAAGCTGGTTCTCGAGCGTGTCAATTACGGTCTTAGTATCGGCTTGCAATGGGTTTTCGAGACCCGCTTCCACTACGGCATTGAACGACCAGTAAGAAGTCAGATTGACGGATGCTCGCTTTTGGCCAAGCGAGATCGCAACGTAATGCCCAGGCAGGAGCTTCTCAATACCCTGATAAATACTGTAGGGGGCGGGAACATAGTTATGCCGCAAGTACAACGCCAACGCCCCGCGATCAATATTGGCGGAAAAAGCCGGATGCACTTTTAGGGCCTTGAGCTCCGATCCGAATAACAGAACATCGTTATGCCAGCCCCAATACAACGGTTTCTCTCCGAGACGGTCGCGAGCCAGTATCAATTGGCGTTCCTGCGTATCCCACAAAGCAATTGCGAACATTCCTACCGTCGCTCGGAGGGTTTTACCTATGCCCCAGTGCTCGAAGCAGGCCAACAAGGTTTCGGTGTCTGAATGCCCTTGCCAGCAGAGCCCGTCACGCTCCGCGTTCAGAAGGCTGCGCAACGAAAGATGGTTATAGATCTCTCCATTGAACGCCATAACGAAGCGTCCGCTGGACGAATGCATGGGTTGATGGCCCGCAGCTGAAAGATCTACGATTGCGAGTCGGCGGTGCGAAAGGCCTATTCCAAGCGACGCATCCGACCATATTCCGGCATCATCGGGGCCACGGCTGTAGATTGCGTTACCCATAGCAGCCAAGATGTCATTTGCGCCATCACCCAGAGGGACTGCTGCGAAGAAACCAGAAAACCCACACATGTCTCAATTCCCCTGAACATATTTAATCGCGATCCTAGCTTACGAGATACCCAAGCTGTTTCAGGATCTCACCAGCATCGTATACCGTGAACAACTAAAGCAGGGGCTGACCCATATTTAACAAAATAACAAAAATTTAGCACGTCACTGAAAATAAAATCGGCAAACAACGCTCATCAATTCTGACTATCTCCGTTGCGGGCAACCCGCTATACTTTCGCAATAAGACGAGCGCCCTGAGCGTCCATGCATCTGGACGCTTAGAACACTCTGAGAGCAAATTAAAACAGCAGTCATTTCAGGAATTTCGAATACCAACCCATCGCTTTCGCAATGCCTTGCTGAATATCAAATTTCGGCTCATACCCTAAAAGATTTTTTATCTTTCCGATATCGGCCTGAGAATGCCTAACATCTCCAGCACGAAAATCACGGTAGACAGGTGACTTATCGTAGCGTATCCCGTGCTCCGACAAGGAGTGACATAGCGCCGCGAACAACATGTTAAGGTCGGTACGCCCATTGACCGCAACATTATAAACTTGGTTGCGAGCTGCAGACTCAGTTACTGTAGCAGCCAAGAGATTGGCTTGAACTGTGTTTTCGATAAAGCAGAAATCTCGGCTTGTTTCACCATCCCCGTTGATAAAAACCTCTTGATTTTTTATCATCGAAGCGGCCCATTTAGGGATAACTGCAGCATAGGCGCCCTCGGGATCCTGACGTTTGCCAAATACATTAAAATAACGCAGACCAATGGTTTGAAACCCATAACATCTAGCAAATACTTCAGCATAGAGCTCATTAACATACTTGGTAACTGCATACGGCGATAATGGCCTACCAATGACGTCTTCCACTTTAGGCAAACCCGGGTGATCTCCGTAAGTAGAGCTACTGGCGGCATAAGTAAAACTTTTTACCTGTGCATCCCTTGCTGCCACCAACATATTGAGGAAGCCATCAATATTAATTGCATTAGTAGCGATTGGATCATTGAGGGAACGTGGCACCGACCCAAGCGCTGCCTGATGCAGTACGTAATCTACCCCTTTACAAGCCCTCCGGCAGTCATCCAATACCTTGATATCACCCTCGATGAAGCGAAAACGAGCCCATTGTTGCGCGCTGACAGAGCCTTCGACCTCATCGAGATTGCGCTGATGCCCGGTCACGAAATTGTCGAGTCCAATGACGACCTGATCCAGCCCAAGAAGTGTCTCCAATAAATTAGAGCCAATAAATCCGGCCACCCCGGTGACCAACCACGTTTTAGGCGAGGTCTTGAGTGTTTCCAGGAGCATTTCATAGCGGGACATAAATAGGCTCTTCGTTCATTGAAAATAATGGAATTTAAATTACAAACGTATATCAGACTCTTCACGACTAAGCAGATACTTTAGATCATAAAGAACGTGCTCAGACTTACCAAAATTGCGAATACGCTCAGCGCCTAGGGCTTTGAATTCGTTATGTGCAACGGCAAGAACAATACCGTCATAGAAATTAGTACCTGGCTCGGAAATAGGTGTTACTCCATATTCATGGTTGGCCTCTTCAGCGCTGACCCAAGGATCATAAATATCCACTACAATATTGTACTCTTTCAACTCATTGACAATATCTACGATCCGGGTATTACGCAGGTCCGGGCAGTTCTCCTTGAACGCCAAGCCCATGATCAGTACACGTGCACCGTCGACATGTATCCGGCGCTTAACCATTGTTTTTACCAACTGAGAAACAACATATGCACCCATTCCGTCATTGAGGCGACGACCAGCGAGAATAATTTCAGGGTGGTAGCCGATGGACTGAGCTTTGTGAGTCAAATAGTAAGGGTCGACCCCAATGCAGTGCCCACCTACCAAGCCCGGTCGAAACGGCAGGAAATTCCACTTAGTGCCCGCGGCCTGTAGGACTGACTCTGTATCAATGCCCATTTTATTAAAAATAATTGCCAATTCATTTATCAGAGCGATATTCAAGTCGCGCTGGGTATTTTCAATAACTTTTGCAGCCTCGGCAACTTTAATACTACTTGCCTTATGGGTACCAGCAATAATGATCTGGTTATAGAGGGCATCAACCAGATCAGCGATCTCTGGTGTCGAGCCAGAGGTCACTTTCTTAATTGTAGTGACACGATGTTCCTTATCTCCCGGATTAATACGCTCGGGGCTGTATCCGGCAAAAAAATCGACATTGAATTTTAATCCGGAAAATTTCTCGAGGACAGGTACACAGTCCTCCTCGGTCGCGCCGGGATACACGGTAGACTCGTAAATGACCAGGTCGCCCTTCTTCAATACCCTGCCAATACTTTCCGATGCTTTAATCAACGGGGTAAGGTCTGGCTGATTATACTCGTCAATCGGAGTAGGCACCGTGACGACGAACGTATTACAGCTAGACATTTCGTCTAGATTAAAACTAAAACTGAGCATGCTGGCCTGCTTCAACTCTTCATCGCTCACTTCCAGCGTAGAGTCGTGCCCCGCTCTAAGAGCGTGGATACGCGGCTGGTTTATGTCAAACCCTACCACCGTCCGATGCTTGCCGAATTCCACTGCGAGTGGTAGACCCACATAGCCAAGACCGATAATGGCAAGCTTTATATCTTCCAGTTTTTGCATAATCAAAGCCTAAATAATCAGAGAATCCATAATATTTACTGAATTAATCAGCATGAAGTTCTTCAAGCGCGACGCCACCACTCTCTCGGGATACAGACAGGTCTGCCCATCCAAACCGATCCCTCAGGTCATGCTTTTTGAGGCCCCCGCACCTATCTATTCTTCAGCAGCATATTCCATCAGCGAACAATCCAAGTCTATCTCCTAGCAATATCGCAGAACCATCTGTCGAGGAGAATACGTATCGATGCCGGCCCATCAGGGGAAGGTTGCTAAAGCGCCACAACCCACTGAATAGCATGAGGAATGTCGACATCGGTTGCACTCGGATTGATACTCATAAAGCCGCAAAATATAGCGTAACGCCATCACAATCCGATTACTCTCAAATAGAAGAGTTCCGCGAAAAGGAGGTAATAATACTACGCGATACAAATATAAATCAGAATTCGCGGCATCCGCCTACGCCATACATCCAAAGCAAAGAAACCATTGACCCAAGGCTCGCGAGTAAAGCGTTTTTTTCGAAACCCGGAGACGATTTGCTTCGGCATGGGAGCAACCCATGCCGAGAGGAGAGTGAGAGATTGGCCCATGGAGACCACTATCCCGACTCATCGTGCACAAGCCATGCAACGCCTCTAAAGGCAGTTAACCCACACGCCTCTGAGCAGAATTTTTTTCTTCTGCGAGCTTACTAGGACCGAGAATAGACACATGACGAGGAGCCATTCCGTTCCTGCTTGCCACTAACGTTCGAACCAGAGCAATCAAAACACCTAGAACTCCACCCAGAACCAACCCCAGCACAAGTATTAGAGCCTTCTTCGGCTTAATTGGACTTAGTGGTTCCAACGCCTGCTTATCAATCGTCACCAGTTTCAACCGACTCATATCGATATTCAGTTTACGTAGCCGAGCCTCCTCTGCACGCAGGGGCTCCACATTGATTAGAAACAGGTCTTCATTCTCACGACGATTCAAGACCTCAATCTGACGATTGGCCCGCAGCAGTTGAAGCTCTTTGGCAATTTGCGCGATACGACCTTCAGTAAAGTCATCAGACGTGCGCCGTTGCAGGGCATTTCGCTCTGCCTCCAGTGCATCTACGCCCATAAAATATAGGGGGATCTGCTGGTTATTGATTTCGGTACGCATCATGCCTGGCGTCCCAGCGCGGTTTTCATCGCCGAGCGACGAGGGAGTAGCTGGCTTTTTAATACCCAGCGACTTGGCGATGCCAATTGCCTCGTTCAGCAGTACAAGCCGATCACCACGGATGATTTTCAATTGGGCCCTGAGCGCTTTGAGCTCATCCTGCAACTGGGCACGCCGAAGCACATCAGCTTCAGTCAGAGTGGCAATTTTTGCCTCTTTATCGATCTCATAGCTTGAGCGAGCAGCTTTCAGCTTACCTTCAATCTCGTTCAGTCGGTTTTTCACGATTACGTTCAAATCAGCGCCGATCTGCTGACGCTCGGCATCAATCGCGAACTGAATAAACCCGTTCAAAATCGAGACACCATCAATTCCCTTGGGATAGTTCATCTCAAGTTTGATATAGGCACTCAGGGAGTCGGCTTTTTTAGGATCAGGCAGAACCAGATTGATCGAGTTACGATTGAACTCCTCAAAACTCTGCTCGAGAGTTCTTCCTGGACGCTCAAATGCCTTAAATAGATTTTGATGAGTCCGAAAAAAACTCAGGCGGGTGTCATACGACTCAAGAGACGCTCCGACCCTGATCAGCGCCTCTCCAGGAGGAAGACCGTAAATTTCAGATCGATTCAACGCATCCAATTCGTTGATCGCCGCAGGGCGCAAAACGCTACTGACTTGATATTCAGGAGTCACAAAAAAGGCATAAGCGGCAGCCATCGCGCCAACAAGCGCGGTGACTATGACTATGAGGACCTTTTGCTGCCATACCGCCTGAAAAAGCGCGACAAGATCAATTTCATCGGATGGTGGTACCGGAGGGGCATTAAAACTACTACTCACAACAAAAACCTGCCTTCAAAGAGAAACTGCGGGCTCGTTATGCAGACAATTCATGGTTTTTTAGAATTATAAACATCTGGCTCGCCCCCGGCGTCGCTGCTGGGATGAGCCACAAAAATTGCCTATTCTCGAGAACAGCAAACATTTTGCCATCTAATTGCCATATTACAAGTCTTGACAATCTGTAGGACTGTTCCGAAAAAGCCAAACTTCTTGAAAAATGCTACAAAAGCTTGTGCGATACCCCATGCGCACCGAGCTATCGATCAGGGCGCCAGCCTCTTCGACCGAGGAGAGCGATTCAACCTAAACGCCAAACCCACCAATGGGCCAACGATCATTCCTACAAGCAAAGCCAATGTCATGAAGATGGAAATCGGTGCCTGGGGAGCGGTCCACCCCAGGAATGACAAAGCGACGCTCTGTTGATTCTCCAGCACAAACGCCAGCACCCCACCCATGACGAGCAAAGTAATCAGCACCGACACAACGCGCTTGACCCCACGCATAAACTTCTCCTACCCAAAAACCCTCAGACGCCTTCTTCTTCGTCTTCGTTCACCCGATCGCGCAATTCCTTGCCCGGCTTGAAATGAGGCACGAACTTGCCGTCAAGGCTGACGGACTGCCCGGTTTTTGGGTTGCGACCCACACGAGGCGCACGATAGTGCAGCGAGAAGCTACCAAACCCACGAATTTCAATCCGATCGCCGGTAGCCAGACATTGGGACATCTGCTCAAGCATGGTCTTGATGGCCAGCTCCACATCCTTGGATGAGAGCAGCCCTTGATGGGTGACAATTCGTTCGATCAACTCCGACTTCGTCATATTTTTCCCTTCTTTTTCAAGCAGCTAGGAAAAGCGCTTCGAAGGTTTTAGCATGACCGGAGGAATTTGAACAGCCCATGTATTGACTTATATTCAAAGACTTGGGGTGCAACTCGAAGAGAGTTGGCATTGCGCACCACGACAGCCAGCTCTCGCTCAGTCTCACTGGAGGCACTCCAGCGCGATCGCTGCCAGATAGAGCCTATAAGCGCGAACGCGCTGCCAGCGCGACGACGGCGCTCCAGCCGCAGAACACCAAGGCGACGTTGCGCACAACACTAAATCCCAGGCACAAAAAAGGGCGACCGAAGTCGCCCTTTTTCTATGGTCTGACAGAACTTAGTTCTGCTTTTCCATTTGTGCACGCAGCAGGTCGCCCAGAGTGGTAGGACCAGCAGAAGGCTCAGAGGTAGCTGGCTTGTCGCGCAGGCTCTGGATGGCTTCTTTCTCTTCAGCATCGTCTTTCGACTTGATGGAGAGCTGGATTACGCGGCTCTTGCGGTCAACGCTGATGATCTTGGCTTCTACTTCTTCGCCTTCTTTCAGAACGTTGCGCGCGTCTTCAACGCGGTCACGGCTGATTTCGGAGGCTTTCAGAGTCGCTTCGATATCGTCGGCCAGAGTGATGATGGCGCCTTTAGCGTCAACTTCCTTCACGATGCCTTTAACGATTGCGCCTTTGTCGTTCTCTTGAACGTACTCGGAGAACGGATCGCTTTCCAGTTGCTTGATACCCAGGGAAATGCGCTCGCGCTCTGGGTCAACCGACAGGATAACGGTGTCCAGCTCGTCGCCCTTCTTGAAACGACGAACAGCTTCTTCGCCAACTTCGTTCCAGGAGATGTCGGACAGGTGAACCAGACCGTCGATGCCGCCGTCCAGACCAATGAAGATACCGAAATCGGTGATCGACTTGATGGTGCCGGAGATTTTATCGCCCTTGTTGAACTGGCCAGAGAAATCTTCCCATGGGTTAGATTTGCACTGCTTGATGCCGAGGGAGATACGACGACGCTCTTCGTCGATGTCCAGAACCATAACTTCCACTTCGTCGCCGACTTGTACGACTTTCGAAGGGTGGATGTTCTTGTTGGTCCAGTCCATTTCGGAAACGTGTACCAGGCCTTCCACGCCTTCTTCCAGCTCTGCGAAGCAGCCGTAGTCGGTCAGGTTGGTAACACGCGCGGTGACGCGAGTGCTTTCTGGGTAACGAGCCTTGATAGCGACCCATGGATCTTCGCCCAGCTGCTTCAAGCCCAGGGAAACACGGTTGCGCTCACGATCGTACTTCAGAACCTTGACATCGATCTCGTCGCCAACATTGACGATTTCCGATGGATGCTTGATACGCTTCCAAGCCATGTCGGTAATGTGCAGCAGGCCATCGACGCCACCCAGATCGACGAATGCGCCGTAATCGGTGAGGTTCTTGACGATACCTTTGACTTGTTGGCCTTCCTGCAGGGATTCCAGCAGAGCTTCACGCTCGGCGGAGTTCTCTGCTTCCAGGACGCTGCGACGGGAAACGACAACGTTGTTGCGCTTCTGGTCGAGCTTGATGACCTTGAATTCGAGTTCCTTGCCTTCCAGGTGCGTGGTGTCGCGCACAGGACGAACGTCGACCAAAGAACCTGGCAGGAACGCACGGATGCCGTTAACGTCGACAGTGAAGCCGCCCTTAACCTTACCGTTGATAACGCCCTTGACCACTTCTTCAGCTGCGAAGGCTGCTTCGAGAACAATCCAGCATTCAGCGCGCTTGGCTTTTTCACGGGACAGCTTGGTTTCACCGAAACCGTCTTCAACCGAGTCCAGAGCAACGTGAACTTCGTCACCGACATTGATAGTCAGGTCACCAGCATCGTTGTAGAACTGTTCCAGCGGGATCAGAGCTTCAGACTTCAGACCAGCGTGAACGGTTACCCAGCGAGCTTGGTAATCGATATCAACGATAACACCGGTGATGATGGAGCCTGCCTGAAGGTTCAGGGTTTTTAGGCTTTCTTCAAAGAGTTCCGCAAAGCTTTCGCTCATTTTAATTCCTGTTGATAAGGGCGAAGAATACGCCCATCTCCACACCCCAGACGGTGTGGGTCAGTTTCAATTAAAAGAAGCACCACAGGACTATGACTGGTCCCCTGCGGCCTTCTTGGTCACCCGGCGATATCGCGAATGGCGATCTCACTCAAGATGCGTTCCAGCACCTGCTCGATGGACAACTCCGTGGAATCCAGCTGTATGGCGTCAGCCGCCGGCTTGAGCGGGGCTACCGCACGCTGGGTATCACGCTCATCGCGTGCACGGATCTCATCTAGCAGACTCGACAGACTAACACCATCGACTTTGCCCTTCAACTGCAAGTAACGGCGACGGGCCCGCTCCTCGGCGCTGGCCGTGAGGAAAATCTTCAGCGGCGCCTCGGGAAAGACCACCGTGCCCATGTCGCGGCCATCGGCCACCAGACCCGGCGGTTCCTGGAAAGCCCGCTGGCGCTGCAGCAAAGCATCGCGCACCGCCGGCAATGCGGCGACCTGGGAAGCCCAGGAGCCGACCTGCTCGTTACGCAGGTCGTCGGTCACATCGTCCCCTTCCAGGATGATGCGCTGGGGATGACCTTCGGTCGCCCCGACGAACTGCACGTCAAGATGCGCAGCCAGCAGCTTCAGCGATTCTTCGTTGGTCAGATCGACGCCATGGTTGCGGGCGGCAAAGGCCAGCAAGCGGTACAGCGCCCCGGAATCCAGCAGGCACCAGCCCAGGCGCTTGGCCAGGATGCCGGCGATCGTGCCCTTGCCCGAGCCACTTGGCCCGTCGATGGTAATCACCGGTGCTTTGATATTCACAATTGAGCCTCTTGGGCAACACGGATGCCGACTTGGGCACACAGTGTAAGAAAATTCGGAAAAGACGTAGCCACGTTGGCGCAGTCATGGATACGAATCGGCGCAGCCGCTCGCAGGGAAGCCACGCTGAAGGCCATGGCAATCCGGTGATCGCCATGGGCGTGGACTTCACCACCGCCGATCACGCCACCATCGATAATAATCCCATCAGGTGTCGGTTCACACTTCACGCCCAGCGCAAGCAGACCGTCGGCCATGACCTGGATCCGGTCGGACTCCTTGACCCGCAGCTCCTCTGCCCCACGCAATACCGTCCGGCCTTCGGCGCACGCCGCAGCCACGAACAACACCGGGAACTCATCGATAGCCAGCGGGACCAGGGCTTCAGGAATCTCGATCCCCTTCAACCGCGCCGCACGAACACGCAAATCAGCGACCGGCTCACCACCCACTTCCCGTTGGTTTTCCAGGGTGATGTCAGCGCCCATCAGTCGCAGGATATCGATCACGCCGGTACGGGTCGGATTGATACCCACATGTTCAAGCAACAGCTCGGAGCCTTCGGCAATCGACGCCGCCACCAGGAAGAACGCCGAAGAGGAAATATCCCCAGGCACCTCAATATGGGTCGCGGTCAACGCATGGCCCGACTCGACCGCAGCCGTAGCGCCCGCCACTTCCACCGGATACCCAAAACCGCGCAACATCCGCTCGGTATGGTCGCGGGTCGGCGCCGGTTCGGTAATCGAGGTTTTACCCTCGGCATACAACCCGGCTAACAACAGGCAGGACTTGACCTGAGCGCTGGCCATCGGCAATGCGTAGGTCAGCCCCTTGAGTGCCTGGCCGCCACGAATGGTCAGCGGCGGGCGCCCTTCCGGCCCGGTCTCGATCACCGCACCCATTGCGCGCAATGGCTTGGCCACGCGATTCATCGGGCGCTTGGACAGCGAGGCGTCACCCGTCAACACACTGTCGAAGCGCTGGGCCGCCAGCAAACCGGACAACAACCGCATGGAGGTGCCGGAATTACCCAGATAGATCGGACCTGGCGCCGGCTTCAAGCCATGCAGGCCAACTCCGTGGATGGTGACGCGCCCATGGTGCGGGCCTTCAATCACCACGCCCATGTCGCGGAACGCCTGCAAAGTCGCCAGGGCGTCCTCCCCCTCCAGAAAACCTTCGACTTCAGTGACACCGTCCGCCAGAGAACCGAGCATGATCGAGCGATGGGAGATCGACTTATCCCCAGGCACGCGGATCTGCCCGCTCAAGCGGCCACCGGGACTGGCGAGAAACACCAGGTCATCCGCGTTTACTGCAGCATCCATATAGGCCCGACGCGCCAGAATCTTGCTGAAATGCTCCCGTGCCACCCGCGCACGGGTGAACACGCCCAACAACTGGTGCCCGTCGCCAGCATCGACCGCGTCGCGCAAGGCGTCGAGGTCGCTGCGGAACGTGTCCAGGGTGCGCAACACCGCATCGCGGTTGGCAAGGAAGATGTCGTGCCACATCACCGGATCACTACCGGCGATCCGGGTAAAGTCGCGGAAACCACCGGCGGCGTAGCGGAAAATCTCGAGGTTCTCGTTGCGCTTGGCCAGCGAATCCACCAGGCCAAATGCGAGCAAATGCGGCAGATGGCTGGTCGCTGCCAGCACTTCATCGTGGCGCTCGACCTGCATATGCTCGACATCCGCCCCCAGCTCGCGCCAGAGCCGATCCACCACGGCCAGTGCCGCAGGATCGGTTTCATCCAGTGGTGTCAGAATCACTTTATGGCGACGGAACAGCTGCGCATTGGACGCCTCCACCCCGCTCTGCTCGGACCCGGCAATCGGATGCCCGGGCACAAACCGCGCAGGCATGCCACCAAAGGCCAGCCGCGCCGCACGCACCACATTGCCCTTGGCACTGCCGACATCGGTCAGGATTGCCTGGCCCAGATCCATGCCGGCCAACAGCGCCAGCAACTTCTCCATGGCCAGGATCGGCACCGCCAGCTGAATGACATCCGCGCCCTGGCAGGCTACAGCGAGGTCAGCCTCGCAACGGTCCACCACACCCAACTCCACCGCCAACTTGCGCGATTGCGGGTCCAGGTCCACACCGACCACTTCGCCACACAGGCCGCTTTCCCGCAGGCCCTTCGCAAAGGAGCCGCCGATCAATCCCAGACCGACCACCACCAGGCGACCGATCATAGGTACAGCAGGTTGCAATGCAGTGACATCAACCACGAGCCAGAACCTTGGCCAGCGCTTCGAGGAAGCGGCTGTTTTCAGCAGGCAGACCGATGGTGATGCGCAGGTGGTTCGGCATGCCGTAATTGGCCACCGGACGCACGATCACACCCTCGCGCAGCAAGCCCTGGAACACAGGAGCCGCCACTTGGCCGAGGTCGACGCAGATGAAGTTGCCCTTGGACGGAACCCAGCCCAGGCCCAGCTCACGGAAGCCTTCCTGCAATTGCAGCATGCCGCTTTCGTTGAGGCGACGGCCTTCTTCCAGGTACTCGGTGTCCTGCACCGCAGCGCAAGCCGCCGCCAGCGCGAGGCTGTTGACGTTGAATGGCTGGCGCACACGGTTCAACACATCGGCCACCACCGCAGTGGACAAGCCGTAACCGACCCGCAGCGACGCCAGGCCATAAGCCTTGGAGAAGGTGCGCGAGACCAGCAGGTTCGGATAAGCCGCGAGGAAGTCCAGGCCGTCCGGCAAGTCGCTGCCTTCGGCGTACTCGATGTATGCCTCGTCCAGCACCACCAGTACATGCTCCGGCACGTCCTGCAGGAAGTTATCCAGCACCTCGGCGCTGAACCAGGTGCCGGTCGGGTTGTTCGGGTTGGCGATAAACACAACACGAGTATTGTCATCGATGGCCGCCAGCATGGCTGGCAGGTCATGACCCCAGTCTCTCGCAGGAATCACACGCGCCTCGGCGCCAACGGCCTGAGTGACGATCGGATAGACCGCAAATGCATGCTCGCTGAACACCGCGTTCAAGCCCGGCGCCAGATAGGCGCGGCCGACCAGCTCCAGAATATCGTTGGAGCCGTTACCCAGGGTCACCTGGTTGATATCAACGCGGCAGTTTTTCGCCAGCAGGGACTTGAGCTCAAAGCCGTTACCATCGGGATAACGGGTCAGCTCGGCCAGCGCCTCACGAATCGCGGCCAGCACCTTGGGGCTTGGGCCCATCGGGTTTTCGTTACTGGCCAGCTTTACGATCTTCGACGGATCCAGATTCAACTCACGCGCCAGCTCGTCCACAGGCTTGCCCGGAACGTAAGGCGACAGTTGTTGCACGCCCGGCTGCGCCAGGGCGAGGAAGTTGCCACTCATGTTAAAGCCTCACAAAACCGCTTTCGGGTAAGAGCCCAGCACCTTGAGTGCCACGGCTTCCTGACTGATTTTCTCGAGCACACCCTTGACCAGTGGGTCGCGGTGATGGCCGACGAAGTCGATAAAGAACACATAAGTCCATTTACCGCTGCGCGAAGGACGAGTCTCGATTCGCGTCAGGTCAATCCCGTTGTCGTGGAACGGCACCAGCAGCTCATGCAGCGCGCCGGGCTTGTTGCTCATGGAGACGATGATCGATGTCTTGTCGTCGCCGGTCGGCGGCACTTCCTGGCTGCCGATCATCAGGAAGCGCGTGGAGTTATCCGGGCGATCCTCGATTTTCTCGGCCAGGCGCGTCAACCCATACAGGCCGGCAGCCATGTCGCCGGCAATCGCCGCCGAGTTCCACTCACCCTTGACCCGCTTCGCCGCTTCGGCGTTGCTGGACACCGCCACGCGCTCCACATTCGGGTAGTGCGCGTCCAGCCACTTGCGGCACTGGGCCAGGGACTGGGCGTGGGAGTAGATGCGGCTGATGCTGTCGGTCTTGGTGTTTTCGCCCACCAGCAAGTGGTGGTGAATACGCAACTCGACTTCGCCGCAGATCACCATGTCGTGCTCAAGGAAGCTGTCGAGGGTGTGGTTGACGGCACCTTCGGTGGAGTTTTCCACCGGCACCACGCCAAAATTCACCGCCCCGGCGGCCACTTCACGGAACACTTCGTCGATCGCAGCCATCGGCTTGCTGATCACCGCGTGACCGAAGTGCTTCATGGCCGCGGCTTGAGTGAAGGTGCCTTCCGGGCCCAGGTAAGCCACTTTCAGCGGCTGCTCCAGTGCCAGGCACGAAGACATGATTTCACGGAACAACCGCGCCATCTCTTCGTTGCCCAACGGGCCCTTGTTGCGTTCCATCACGCGCTTGAGCACCTGGGCTTCACGCTCCGGACGGTAGAATACCGGCACTTCGCCTTCAGCCAGGGAAGCCATCTTCACCCGTGCTACTTCCTGGGCGCACCGCGCGCGCTCACTGATCAGCTCCAGGACTTTCTCGTCCAGGCTGTCAATGCGTACGCGCAGGGCCTTGAGTTCTTGCTCAGACATTAGCCGTGTTCCTTTTCGAACTCTGCCATGTAAGCCACCAGCGCCTTGACGGCGTGGATATCGACAGCGTTATAGATGGAGGCGCGCATGCCACCTACCGAACGGTGGCCCTTGAGGTTCAACAGGCCGCGCTCGTCGGCGCCGGCGAGGAATGGCTTGTCCAGGCGGTCATCCGCCAGGCGGAACGGCACGTTCATCCACGAACGGTCGGTCAGGTTGATCGGGTTGCTGTACAGGCCGCTGGCGTCGATGAAGTCGTACAGGGTACGTTTCTTCTCTTCGTTGAGCTTGCCCATGGCAGCCACGCCGCCCTGCTCTTTCAGCCATTCGAACACCAGGCCCGACAGGTACCAGGCAAAGGCCGGCGGGGTGTTGTACATCGAGCCATTATCGGCCGCGACCTTGTAGTTGAGCATGGTCGGGCACAGCGAACGCGCACGACCCAACAGGTCTTCACGGACGATGTTGACCAGGATGCCGCTCGGACCGATGTTCTTCTGTGCACCGGCGTAGATCATGCCGTACTTGGACACATCGATCGGGCGCGAGAGGATGTCCGAGGACATGTCGCAGACCAGCGGGACATCACCCACTTCCGGCACCCAATCGAACTCCAGGCCGCCGATGGTTTCGTTCGCCACGTAGTGAACGTAGGCCGCGTCTTTCGACAGTTTCCACTCGTTCTGACCGGGGATGGCGAAGTAGTCGTAGGGCTTGGCCGTGCCTGCCACATTGACGTGACCGTAACGGGAGGCCTCTTCAATGGCCTTCTGCCCCCAGATACCGGTGTCGATATAGTCCGCAGTGCCGTCTTCCGGCAGCAGGTTCAGCGGGATCTGGGCGAACTGCTGGCTCGCACCACCCTGCAGGAACAGCACTTTGTAATCGGACGGGATGTCCAGCAAGTCGCGCATATCCTGCTCGGCCTTGGTGGCAATGGACACGAACTCATCGCTGCGATGGCTCATTTCCATCACGGAGAGGCCTTTTCCATGCCAGTCGAGGAGTTCACCCTGCGCGCGCTGCAGGACTGCTTCAGGAAGCGCCGCGGGACCGGCACAGAAGTTATAGGCTCTCTTGCTCACATCCAATCTCTCTGATCTGGTGGGACTGCAATCAACATCCCGCAACGCGGAACCCTGTAGGAGCTGGCTTGCCAGCGATGCAAACGACTCGGCGCTTCACTTGAATCGAGTTGATGCCATCGCCGGCAAGCCGGCTCCTACAAGAGCGGCGCGGCGTCGTATTTCAAACGGGACAAACAACAAGGGGGCGAATCTTCATCCGCCCCCTGTGTGTCCGCTTATTCCTGCGGTTCTTCTTCGTCTGCGGCAGCGTCGAGTGTTGGCTCGTCGACGCCGTCATCGGCATCGCCGATCACTTGCCCCTCGAGTGCAATCCCCTCTTCACCTTCCAGCTCCTCGCCTTCGACTTCCGATGGCTCCTGGACACGCTCCAGGCCTACCAACGTTTCGTCGCTGGCCAGCTTGATCAAGGTCACGCCCTGGGTGTTACGCCCCAGGCTCGACACTTCATCAACCCGGGTACGTACCAGAGTGCCCTGGTCGGAAATCAGCATGATTTCCTCACCATCCAGCACCTGGACCGCGCCGACCAGGCGGCCGTTGCGATCGTTGCTGACCATGGCGATAACGCCCTGGCCGCCACGCTTGTACTCGGGGAACTCGCTGATGGCCGTACGCTTGCCGTAGCCGCGGGCCGATGCAGTCAGGATCTCGCTGCCTTCTTCCGGGATCAGCATCGAAATCAGCTTCTGCCCTTCCGGCAGGCGCATGCCGCGCACACCGCGGGCGGTACGGCCCATGGCACGAACGTCGGATTCCTTGAAGCGCGTGACCTTGCCGCCGTCGGAGAACAGCATGACTTCACGCTCGCCGTCGGTGATGGCCGCGCTGATCAATACGTCGCCTTCGTCCAGTTCGAGGGCGATCAGGCCCACGCTGCGTTGACGGCTGAAGGATTCCAGCGGGGTCTTCTTCACGGTGCCTTTCGCAGTGGCCATGAAGATGAAGTGACCTTCGGTGTACTCGTCTACCGGCAGCATGGTGGTGATGTATTCATCACTGTCCAGCGGCAGCAGGTTGACCAGCGGACGACCACGGGCAGCGCGGGACGCTTCCGGGATTTCGTAGGTTTTCAGCCAGTACACCTTGCCCTTGCTGGAGAACAGCAGCAGCGTGGTGTGGCTGTTGGCAACCAGCAGGTGAGCGATGTAGTCCTCATCCTTGACGCCGGTAGCCGATTTGCCTTTACCGCCACGACGCTGGGCCTGGTACGCCGCCAGAGGCTGGGTCTTGGCATAGCCACCGTGGGAAATGGTCACGACGCGATCCTCTTCCGGGATCATGTCACCCAGGGTCAGGTCGAGACGGGCGTCGAGAATCTCGGTGCGGCGCACATCGCCGTATTCGGCGCGGATCACTTCCAGTTCTTCGCGGATCACTTCCATCAGGCGCACGGCGCTGTTGAGGATGCGGATCAGCTCGCCGATCTGGTTGAGGATCTCCTGGTACTCGGCCAGCAGTTTCTCGTGTTCCAGGCCGGTCAGACGGTGCAGACGCAGTTCCAGAATGGCCTGGGCCTGTTCCGGGGACAGGAAATACTTGCCGTCGCGCAGGCCGTATTGTGGGTCCAGGGTCTCCGGACGGCACGAATCTGCACCGGCACGTTCCACCATCGCTACTACGGCGCTGGATTCCCACGGCATCTTGATCAGCGCTTCCTTGGCTTCCGACGGCGTCGGCGAAGCCTTGATCAGGGCGATGACCGGGTCGATGTTCGACAGCGCAACAGCCTGGCCTTCCAGGATGTGGCCGCGTTCACGGGCCTTGCGCAGTTCGAATACGGTACGGCGGGTTACCACTTCGCGGCGGTGACGCACGAAGGCTTCCAGCAGATCCTTGAGGTTCAGGATGCGCGGGCGGCCGTCGATCAGCGCTACCACGTTGATACCGAATACGCTTTGCAGCTGGGTCTGGGCGTAGAGGTTGTTGAGGATCACCTCAGGCACTTCGCCACGACGCAGCTCGATCACCACGCGCATACCGTCCTTGTCAGACTCGTCGCGCAGCTCGGTGATGCCTTCCAGCTTCTTCTCTTTAACCAGCTCGGCGATCTTCTCGATCAGACGCGCCTTGTTCAACTGGTAAGGGAGTTCGGTGATGACGATCTGCTGGCGGCCACCGACTTTGTCGATGTCTTCGATGATCGAGCGGGCACGCATGTAAATGCGGCCGCGACCGGTACGGTAGGCTTCGATGATGCCGGCGCGACCGTTGATGATCGCGGCGGTCGGGAAGTCCGGACCCGGGATGTACTGCATCAGCTCATCGACGGTCAGCTCGGGGTTGTCGATGAGGGCCAGGCAACCGTCGATGACTTCACCGAGGTTGTGTGGCGGGATGTTGGTGGCCATGCCCACGGCGATACCGCTGGAGCCGTTGACCAACAGGTTGGGAATACGGGTCGGCATGACCGCCGGGATCATTTCGGTGCCGTCGTAGTTCGGCACCCAGTCCACGGTTTCCTTGTGCAGGTCAGCCAGCAGCTCGTGCGCCAGCTTGGTCATGCGCACTTCGGTGTATCGCATGGCCGCAGCGTTGTCGCCGTCGACCGAACCGAAGTTGCCCTGGCCGTCTACCAGCAGGTAGCGCAGGGAAAACGGCTGGGCCATCCGAACGATGGTGTCGTACACCGCAGTGTCGCCGTGAGGGTGATACTTACCGATCACGTCACCGACAACACGGGCAGATTTCTTGTACGGCTTGTTCCAGTCGTTACCCAGCTCGCTCATCGCGAACAGCACACGCCTGTGCACGGGCTTCAAGCCATCGCGCGCATCAGGCAGTGCCCGACCGACAATTACGCTCATCGCGTAGTCGAGGTAGGACTGTTTCAGCTCGTCTTCGATATTGACCGGGAGGATTTCTTTGGCCAGTTCGCCCATGAGAAGCCTGATTCCTTTTTCGGGTGAAACCTCGTCACATCCTATGGGACGAACGAAGCTCGCCGCTGCTGGCATGATGCCTGGCAACGACTTACGACAAATCAACGAGTTATGACACGGATCTGCGCATTAAAGGTTACCCCGTGGGGTGACCCTGGAAACCGCCGGATGTTATCACAATCGCCGCCACGCACCTATCCCCCTGATGCGCATGGAGCATAGTAAGTTGACGGATGACAGGCTTGACGGCGACGAGAGGGCCTTAGAGCTGGATCCAAGGGGATTTTTGCGGGCAAATTGCCTCAATGCAGGCGTTTACGACACATCAGTTGCGCCAACTTCGCCGTGTCGGGGCGTTCGACGATGCCTTTTTCAGTGACGATCACATCAATCAGGTCCGCCGGCGTCACGTCGAACACCGGGTTGAAGGCGTCTACATCAGCGGCTACGCGGGTGCCGCCGACTTCCAGCAGTTCACGGGCGTCGCGCTCTTCAAGCGGCACGTCATCACCGCTGGCCGCCATCAGGTCGATGGTTGAGCTGGGCGCCACCACCATGAAACGCACGCCGTGATGCATGGCGCACACCGCCAGCTGATAGGTGCCGATCTTGCTGACCACATCGCCATTGGCCGCAATGCAGTCGGCACCGACGATCACCCAGGTCACGCCTTTGGTCTTGAGGATATGCGCACCCGCCGAATCGGCATTCACGGTGACCGGAATGCCTTCATTGGCCAATTCCCAGGCCGTCAGCCGCGAGCCTTGCAGCCAGGGCCGGGTTTCGTTGGCGTAGACGCGCTCCACCATGCCTTCCAGGAACGCTCCGCGAATCACCCCGAGCGCGGTACCGACGCCGCCGGTAGCCAACGCACCCGCATTGCCATGGGTCAGGATCGCCTGGACATTGCCCTGGTGCTTGCGGATCAGCTCTACACCCAGCTGCGCCATGGTCAGGTTGGCTTCACGATCACTTTGGTGAATCGCCACCGCCTCGGCCTCCAGCACCTTCAACGGATCGGCGTGTTTCTTGAGGCGATCGAGGCAATCGCGCATGCGCTTCATGGCCCAGAAAAGATTCGACGCGGTCGGGCGGGTATCCGCCAGCAGCGCGTAGTCCTCTTCCCAGGCGGCCTGCCAGTCATCGCCCTCGGCGATGTGGGCACGAGCGGCCAGCACCAGGCCATACGCCGCACTGATGCCAATGGCCGGCGCACCCCGCACCACCATTGTGCGAATGGCCTCGGCCACCTCGGCAGCACTGGTGCAGGCGACCCAGGTTTCTGCAGACGGCAAAATACGCTGATCGAGCAGGTACAGTGCGCCATCACGCCAGTCGATGGCCTTCACTTTCTCCGCAGCCAACAGTCGATCGCGCATCCCTCACCCCGCACTCATGAACAAAAGCCGCCGATTATAGCGATCCGCCAGCCAGGACGCTCGGGTATACTTCGCCGTTCTTTATAGATGCCTGGGAAACTGCCCTCGATGACACCGACTGCCGCCCCGCTCGACTTATTGCTGCTGCCCACCTGGCTGGTACCTGTCGAGCCTGCCGGCGTAGTGCTCAAGGAGCACGCCCTGGGCATTCGTGACGGGTGCATTGCGTTTATCGGCCCACGCGCCGCGGCCTTGAAGCTCGCAGCGAGCGAAGTGCGTGAACTGCCGGGCATGCTGCTCAGCCCCGGCCTGATCAACGCCCACGGCCACGCGGCCATGACGCTGTTTCGCGGCCTGGCCGACGACCTGCCGCTGATGACCTGGCTGGAAAACCACATCTGGCCCGCCGAGGCCAAGTGGGTCGACGAAGCCTTCGTCCGCGACGGCACTGACCTGGCCATCGCCGAGCAGATCAAGGGCGGCATCACGTGTTTCTCGGACATGTACTTCTTCCCGAAAGTCGCCAGCGAACGCGTGCACAACAGCGGCATGCGTGCGCAAATCGCCATCCCGATCCTGGATTTCCCGATTCCCGGCGCTGCTGACGCCGACGAGGCGATTCGCCAGGGCGTCGAGCTGTTCGGCGACCTCAAGCATCACCCACGGATCAAAATCACCTTCGGCCCGCACGCGCCGTACACCGTCTGCGATGAAAACCTGGAAAAAATCCGGGTGATCGCCGAGGAACTGGACGCCTCGATCCACATGCACGTGCATGAAACCGCCTTCGAAGTGCAGCAGTCCGTTGAACAGCGTGGTGAACGCCCGCTGGCACGGCTTGGCCGCCTGGGTTTGCTGGGGCCGCGCTTCCAGGCCGTTCACATGACCCAAATCAGCGATGACGACCTGACTTTGCTGGTAGAAAGTAACACCAGCGTGATCCATTGCCCGGAATCCAACCTGAAACTGGCCAGCGGCTTCTGCCCGGTGGAACGCCTGTGGCAAGCCGGCGTCAATGTGGCAGTAGGCACCGACGGCGCGGCCAGTAACAATGACCTCGACCTGCTGGGCGAAACCCGCACCGCCGCGCTGCTGGCCAAGGCCGTCGCCGGCTCGGCCACCGCCCTGGATGCCCACCGCGCCCTGCGCATGGCCACCCTCAACGGCGCCCGGGCCATGGGCCTGGAAAGTCAAATCGGCTCGCTGGAAGTCGGCAAGGCCGCTGACATCGTGGCCTTCGACCTGTCGGGCCTGGCGCAACAACCGATCTACGATCCGGTCTCACAGCTTATATATGCCACCGGACGCGATTGTGTGAAACACCTTTGGGTCGGCGGCAAGCAATTGCTCGACGACCGGCAACTGACCCGCCTGGATGAACAACAGTTGTGCGCCACGGCCATCGCCTGGGGCCAGCGCATCAGCGGACACAGCGAATAACACCCGCCCTGGCAACGCATGCCAGGGCCGGCAAAACGTTTTATCAGATTTAGAGGATTCCCCATGAGCAACGTCGACCACGCTGAAATCGCCAAATTCGAAGCCCTCGCCCATCGCTGGTGGGACCGCGAAAGCGAGTTCAAACCCCTGCACGACATCAACCCGCTGCGGGTCAACTGGATTGACGAGCGCGTCAACCTGGCCGGCAAGAAGGTACTGGATGTGGGTTGCGGCGGCGGGATCCTCAGTGAATCCATGGCTCAGCGCGGCGCCACCGTGATGGGTATCGACATGGGCGAAGCGCCATTGGCCGTGGCCCAGTTGCACCAACTGGAGTCCGGCGTGAACGTCGAATACCGGCAGATCACCGCCGAAGAGCTGGCCGAAGAGATGCCCGGGCAGTTCGACGTGGTCACTTGCCTGGAAATGCTCGAGCACGTGCCGGACCCGTCCTCGGTGATCCGCGCCTGCTTCCGCATGGTCAAGCCCGGTGGCCAGGTGTTCTTCTCCACCATCAACCGCAATCCGAAGGCGTACCTGTTCGCGATCATCGGTGCCGAATACATCATGAAGCTGCTGCCCCGCGGCACCCATGACTTCAAGAAATTCATCCGCCCTTCCGAGCTGGGCGCCTGGAGCCGTCAGGCCGGGCTGACCGTCAAGGACATCATCGGCTTGACCTACAACCCGCTGACCAAGCACTACAAGCTGGCCAGCGACGTTGACGTCAACTACATGATCCAGACCCTGCGCGAGGAGTAAGCCTGTGAAGTTGCGAGCGGTTCTTTTCGACATGGACGGTACCCTGCTGGACACCGCGCCAGACTTTATCGCCATCTGCCAGGCCATGCGCGCTGACCGCGGCCTGGCACCGATCAACGACCAGCACATCCGCGATGAAATCTCCGGCGGCGCCCGGGCGATGGTCGCCGTGACCTTTTCCATGGACCCCGAGTCCCCGGGCTTTGAAGAGCTGCGCCAGGAATTCCTCGAGCGTTACCTCAAGGGCTGCGCGATCCACAGCAAGCTGTTCGAGGGCATGGAGGAGCTGCTGGTGGATATCGAGAAATCCAGGCTGATCTGGGGCGTGGTCACCAACAAGCCACTGCGCTTTGCCGAACCGATCATGCAGCAGCTGGGCCTGGCCGAGCGCTCGGCGCTGCTGATCTGCCCGGACCACGTGAAGAACAGCAAGCCGGACCCGGAACCGTTGATCCTGGCGTGCAAGATGCTCGACCTGGACCCGGCCAGCGTGCTGTTCGTGGGGGATGACCTGCGGGACATCGAGTCGGGCCGCGACGCCGGCACTCGTACCGCGGCGGTCACCTACGGCTATATCCACCCGGACGACAACCCGCGCAACTGGGGTGCCGATGTGGTGGTGGATCACCCGCTGGAATTGCGCAAAGTGCTGGACAGCGCGCTGTGCAGCTGCTGATCGGGACTGCCTGAGGTTGCTGCAATTTTGTGGAGAGGGAGCTTGCTCCCGTTCGACTGCGCAGCAGTCGCGAAAAGCTGGGGCTGCTTCGCAACCCAACGGGAGCAAGCTCCCTCGCCACAGAAGCCTTGGCCAGCCTTAGCCGCAATCAATCACATGGATTTTCTGTGAACTTTGTCGAGGTTGTTTATGTTTGATTACTCCGCACGTCCAGAACTGCTCAAGGGCCGGGTCATCCTGGTCACCGGCGCCGGTCGCGGGATTGGCGCAGCGGCGGCCAAAACCTATGCGGCCCACGGCGCCACCGTGCTGCTGCTGGGCAAGACCGAAGCCAACCTGGCTCAGGTCTACGACGAAATCGAAGCCGCCGGCCAGCCGCAGCCGGTGGTGATCCCGTTCAACCTGGAGACCGCCCTGCCCCATCAATACGATGAGCTGGCAGCGATGATCGAAAAGGAGTTCGGCCACCTCGACGGTTTGCTGCACAACGCCTCGATCATCGGCCCGCGCACACCGATCGAGCAGTTGTCCGGCGAGAACTTCATGCGGGTGATGCATGTGAACGTCAACGCGATGTTCATGCTGACCAGCACGCTGTTGCCGCTGCTCAAGCTGTCCCAGGATGCGTCGGTGGTGTTCACCTCAAGCAGCGTGGGCCGCAAGGGCCGGGCTTATTGGGGGGCTTACGGGGTGTCGAAGTTTGCCACCGAAGGGCTGATGCAAACCCTGGCGGACGAGCTGGACAACGTCGCACCGGTGCGCGCCAACAGCATCAACCCAGGCGCCACCCGCACCAGCATGCGGGCCCAGGCGTATCCAGGGGAGAACCCGACCGATAACCCGACACCGGAGGAAATCATGCCGGTGTACCTGTACCTGATGGGGCCGGACAGTACCGGCATCAATGGGCAGGCGTTTGACGCGCAATAACTATCTGGAACACAGTACAACCTAATGTGGGAGCGGGCTTGCTCGCGAAGGCGGAGTGTCAGTCAACAGAGATATCGACTGATCCAC